>CAJQKG010000141.1 GCA_905478845.1 uncultured Luminiphilus sp. | reverse complement strand
CTCTGCGCTATCAAAACCACGCCGTCGTAACCCCTCTATGTTGATCGTTTTGGCTTCTGCGGGGCTGCCTGCGACGGTAATGTAAGCAGGTACATCTTTGCCGATCGAGGTCCCCATTCCACTAAAGCTGTGGGCACCTATTTTGCAGAACTGATGCACCAGCGTATAACCGGATAATATCGCCCAGTCTCCCACCTCAACGTGACCCGCCAAGGCCGTATTGTTCACCAAAATAGTATCGTCACCCACCCGACTGTCGTGCCCAATGTGGACGTAAGCCATTAACAGATTGCGGTTGCCGATCTCTGTCAGCGAACGATCCTGAACCGTGCCTCGATGGATGGTGATATTCTCGCGGATCACATTATCGTCACCGATATGCAGCTTAGTCGGTTCATTTTGATACTTCAGATCGGGAGTCGATTCTCCCACCGTTGAGAATTGATAAATATGATTGCGGGCGCCGATGCGCGTCGGCCCTTTTATCACGACATGAGATTCAATGACGGTCCCTGCACCAATTTCGACGTCGGGACCAATTAGCGTCCAGGGCCCGACTTCCACGGATTCGTGAAGCCGCGCGCCGGGATCGACAATGGCGCTGGGGTGAATCATTTTTTAGCGGTCAGCACAGAGGATAGTGCCTGAAGCAGCGAGCTCGTCGCCCACCCGTGCCTCTACCGCAAATTTCCAGATGCCACGGCGCTCACTCACAATGCTGGCGTGCAGCATAACCTGATCGCCAGGAACACAGGGGCGCTTAAATCGCAAATTATCGGCCCCCACAAAGTAATAAATCGACCCATCTGCGGGAGTTTTATCCATGGTGACGAATCCTAATATCCCGGCAGCCTGCGCCATCGCTTCCAATAGCAGAACGCCGGGGAACACCGCTTTTCCTGGAAAGTGACCGTCAAAAAACGGTTCGTTAATCGTGAGGTTTTTATAGGCCTCGATCCGCTCTCCGGGCTCAACGAAGACCACCCTATCGACCAGCAGAAAGGGGTAGCGATGTGGTAGACGAGTGCGAATCTCTTCGATATCCAACTTCATGCGTCCTGATCCCCACCTTGTTCTACGCCCGCCGCTTTCTCAAGTGCCACCAGTCGGCGCACTATCTTATCCAGTTGCGTAAATCGCGACGCGCTGCGCAACCAGGCTCTGAGTGGCTGAACCGGCGTACCGGATGAATAATGACCTGCCTCAGTCACCGAACTCGCGACACGCCCCTGGCCACCGATATGAACATCATCGGCGATCGTTAAATGCCCTGCCAGTCCTGCTTGGCCTGCAATGCTACAGCGGGCGCCAATCTGGGTACCACCCGATATGCCCACCTGTGCTGCGATCGCGGTTCGCGTCCCAATATGAACGCCGTGGCCGACCTGCACCAAATTGTCGATGATCACGCCATCCTCGATGACCGTATCTTCCAACGCCCCCCTATCAACGGTCGAATTCGCGCCAACCTCCACATCATTGCCAATATCCACCGAGGCGAGTTGCTGAATCTTTACCCAACCGTCCTGATCGGGCGCAAATCCAAAACCATCGGCGCCAATCGTCGCATTGGGGTGAATCGTACAGCGTGCGCCGATTTTCACTGCGTGACAAATCACCGCGCCCGGCTTGATCACCGTATCGTCTCCAATCAAGGCACCTTGACCTACAAACGCGCCCGCCCCAATCCACACTCTATCGCCTAGCGACACGTTTTCCTCGATACAGGCTCCGGCATCAATCGTGACATCATGACCCAGTTGGGCTTTCTCTGAGACCATCGCGCGCTCGTGCACCAAGCCTGTTGCACCAGGGTGATTATCGAATAGCTGTGTCGCCTTTGCATAAGCCACGTAAGGCGCCTCACTGAGCAAAGCGCAGCCGGACCATTGTTCCACCCAGTCCGGGTGAAGAATGACAGCACCGGCCTGAGTCTGAGATAACTTACTCAAGTGGCGCTTTTCGGAGACAAAAGTGAGGGTTTCTGAAGACGCCTTCTCTAGCGGCGCTAAAGCATCAATAAGGCGCGCCGGATCACCGCGTAGCTCAAGATCTAAAGCCGTCGCGATTTCCCCGAGCGCGGGCACTGAACTTACTCGGCGCCTAGCTGATTCATCTTGTCAGTGACCTTAGCAGTAATGTTGTAACCCAAGTCGGCATGAATCACCGCCTGCTGCTGCAACAAGAGGCCAATCTGATCGGTCTCAATGATCTGACGCAAGACTTCCTGCGCCTGAGGTGCCAGCTCCTGCATCACACCCTGTGCATTTTGTGTCTGCAAGGTCTGAAGCTTCTTCGCGACATATTCTAAGTCAGACTGCTTGCTGGCCATTTTCTGACGAGCCGCCACCTGGTCGTCTTCGCTCATCGCCGCTTGATCACGTTGAAAATCCTTCACCAACTGATCTAACTCGGCGCGCAAAGTATCGAACTGCGCTTTATCAGAGGCAAAATCTTCATTTTCTTCAAATTCTTGCATTCTCTGTTGCGCCACATCGGTCTGCAAAATCGCCTGCTCAAGATTGACGACCGCGATCTGGCCCTGCGCCAAAACAACCGACGGTAACGCCGCCACTAACAGGCCTGCCAGCCACATACGTGCCTTCATCGAAACATCTCCATTTTTCTAGCCGTTACTCTCTAGCGACTATTGTCTAGCCTTTAAAAGCCTCTCCCCAGCGTAAACTGGAAGACTTCCCTTTCATCAATTGCACTGGCGTTAAGCGGCTTCGCCAAACTAAATGTTAGCGGTCCAAAACCAGACAGCCACGTCACACCAATACCCACAGAATACCGTAATTCACCGGCATCAATACCAAAACAATTCACCTGATTTTCACGGCAATTTGTATTGAAAACATTACCGATATCTAAAAAGAAAGCGGATCGCAATGAGCTTCTGTCTTTAATAAACGGCATGGGGAACAAGATTTCAGCGCTACCCTCTATTAAGACATTGCCGCCAAAGGGATCGGGTTCGTTATAGAACTGCTGAATCGGTATCTTGCCGGTGTTGGGGTCTATTCCGTAGCCATATCCTCGACCATCTGGCCCGCCCACCTGAGTGGGCTGCCCGTTTTCATCCACCGCGGTGACGGCTGTATTAGCGGAGTAGACGGCAGGTGGCGTACTGCGAGGGCCGAGCGTATTCGATTCATAACCGCGCACAGATCCGAACCCCCCTGCAAAAAAGTGCTCATAAAAGGGGAGTTCACTGGTGTCACCATAGCCATCGCCATAACCCAGCTCGCCACGCAGATGCAGCGTAAAGTCGCTGAACAAGGGGTAATACACCTCGCCACGATAACTCAGCTTATAAAACTCGAGATCTGATAAGGGCACGGCAATTTCTAAAGAGACCGATTGCGAAGCACCCCGAGTGGCCAATTGTCCCCGGTTTAATGTGGACTGAATCCAACTACCGGTCACACTCCAGTTCACATACTGATTGCCATTAAGGTCCAGAAAACCCTCATTCTCAGGAGGAGACAAGGCAGACAGTGGAATCGTGTCGATGGGCTGCAATACCTCGGCGCCCGCATAAGTGCCATCCGCTTGCTGTGTGGAATAGAACCAATAGTCGATTTCTGGCGCCAGTCTCGGGCTCGCGGAGATCTCCTGAACCGCGTACTGACCCTCGGTAATCTTGGTATCGGTCACCCCCAACGAAAAACCTAAGCGTTGCGTTTCACTAATGGGATAGCCGAAATTCATGCTGCCGCCATAGGTGTCAGTGGTGTAGCTGGCAACGTTAATTTCTGACAGGTCGGTTTTGCGATAAAAGACGGTGAAACCGCGACTCACACCATCTTCGGTAAAGTAGGGATTGGTGTAATTAAAACTGATCACGTCCTGATAACGAGAAGAGTTGAGTGAGACGCCCACCCGGCGCCCTGTCCCCAGAAAGTTGTTTTGCTGCAGATTGAGTCCAAGAATCAGTCCGGCATCCTGCGCATAGCCAAGGCTGCCACCAATCGAACCAAAAGACTGCTCTTCAACTGAAAAATCGACGTCGATCAGATCATCAGAGCCAGGCACTTCGGTCGTTTCCACTGTCGCGGTCTTAAAAAAGCCCAGTCGTTCGAGACGGATACGGGATTGCTCAATCGCTGAGGACGAAGCTGGTGCCGACTCCATTTGCCGCATTTCACGGCGCAACACGTCATCCATCGTGGTGACGTTGCCGGCAAAATTCACGCGTCGCACATAGGTGCGCTTACCCGGGTCGATGAAAAATTTCATAACGACCGTATTGGCCTCTTCGTCGATATCGGGCATCCCCGTCACTTTGGCGAAGTTATAGCCCTCGTTACCCAAACGCCGTGTCAAATAATCCTCTGTCGCCGTGACCAATTGTTGCGAGTAAACCTGCTCTGGCTGGACGACTAAAAAGCGATTCAAATCCTCCTCGGGTAAAACGAGGTCACCACTCAGGCCCACTTCGCTGACGGTGAATTTTCCACCTTCGGTGACGTTAGCGGTGATGTAGACCTCTTCCTTATTCGGTGACACCGCAACCTGCGTCGAATCAATACTGAATAATAGATAGCCTCTATCAAGGTAATAAGAGGAGAGTCTCTCTAAATCTGAGGTGAGTTTTTCCTTGGAGTACTTGTCATCTCCTCTGAAAAATGAAAACCATCCCGTCGTTTTTAGCTCGAATAAATCAATCAAATCGTCATCGGTATACACATCATTGCCGACAACATTGATGTGCTTGATCGTTGCCACAGTACCTTCATTCACGTCGATAGCGATCGACACTCGGTTGCGGGGCTCAGCAATGACTTCAGAATCGATGGTGGCATCGTATCGCCCCTGAAGCACGTATTGACGCAACAGTTCTAGCTGCATTCCCTCGAGGGTTGAACGCTGAAACACTTGCCCTACCGACAGCCCCGCTCCCTTTAAACCATCAAGCAGTGCTTCGGTTTCAATCGCTTTATTGCCGTCGATCGTAATCTCGCTGATGCTGGGTCGCTCAGCCACCACAACGACCAATACGCCACCGTCTCGTGCAATCGAGATATCGTCGAAATTACCCGAAGCAAATAGACTCTTTGCGGCAGCCCGCACAGCGTAGATATCCACGGTGTCGCCCACCCCCACCGGGAGCGCCGCAAAGACACTGCCGGGGGAGATTCGTTGTAATCCTTCTACCCGGATATCTTGAATGACAAACGGCTCGGTCTGGGCGAGCGCAGACGACCACGGACTCAACAACGCCACGAGCACAGCGAGCACGGATAGGTAACGCAAGGGGCATTGGTATAAGTTCATCAAGCGCATAATGCCCTAATATCAAGGAGAGTACGCACCGTCACACACGCTCTCGATCGATTGCAGATAGGAATCACCAGTGGTCTCTCCGAGGGCGCAATATCGCTGCTCATAACGCTAACTTATAATTTCGACAGATCATTATACAGGGCAAAGACCATGATGCTCATCACCAAAACAAGCCCGATCTGCACGCCGGCCATCTGAATACGCTCGGGGAGGGGCTTACCCATCAGGGCCTCGACGCTATAAAAGAGCAAATGCCCGCCATCTAGCACCGGAATAGGCAACAGGTTCAGCGCGCCCAAGGAGACACTCAACAAGGCGACAAAGCCCAGCCAGGCGACCCAGCCGGCCTCAGCGGTAGACGCTGCCACCTGAGCGATTGCAATCGGTCCGGACAGATTAGCGGGGGAAATGAGTCCTTGCAGCATCCTCCCCATCGATTTAAAGGTAAAGCCGATCAAGTCACCGGTGCGCTGTATTGATGCCCACAAAGCCGTGAGCGGCCCGCGCTCAAAGCGGCGTTGTTGAGACTCAGGCATGTCGGGGAGCGAAACCGTCATACCCACCGACCCAAAGCGTTGACTGTCGATCACCCTTTCGCGAGGCACCACCCTGAGAAGTTGGGTTGCACCATCACGCCGCACCAGCACGTCAATTGGCTTTTCAGGACGCTCACGGACATACAGCACCCAGTCCATCCACAGCGGCATCGTTTGTCCATCAGCCTGCAGGATTAAATCACCCGCCTGAAAGCCCGCAGCGACCGCAGCACCGCCGTCGATCAGCGCTCCCACCAGCGGCACTACCGGGGGCGTTTGGATAGTAATTCCCAGCGCCGCCATCAAGTTGGGTTGCTCTTCTCCCGCGAGCCAGCGCTCAATGGGCACTTCAGAGCGATAAATCGCCTCTACCCCAGGATAAGAAGCCGATAACCGTAGCGTACCGGAATCGCCAAGACGCTCCAGCAAGGCAAAATTGAGTGCCGCGAGGGTGGGTGTTGGGGTGTCGTCGATGGAGACCACCTCTTGCCCAGACAGTAATCCTGCACGCTCTGCTAACGAGCCGGCCGATACTTGGTCAATGAGCGGCACGATCCCCACTTCACCCCGCAAGAAGAGCATCCAAAGGACGAACACTGCTAATAAAAAATTGGCGGCTGGCCCCGCGGCCGCGATTGCCATTCGCCGCGCGACCGGCTGCCGATTATACGCTCTCGGGAGGTCTTCCTCGACAACATTGCCCTCGCGCTCGTCCGCCATTCGAACGTAACCGCCAAGGGGCAATACTGCCACCACGTACTCCACATCGTCGCGGCCACGCCAGCGGATCAAGGGGCGTCCAAAGCCCACCGAGAAGCGAATGACTTTGACACCACTTCTGCGAGCAACCCAAAAATGACCATATTCGTGCACCGCCACAACGATGGAGAAAGTCGCAATGGCAATCAGCACTGTTTGCAGCGTATCCAACATCAAAGTTCCTTTTCCTGATGCGCGTTGAGCGAGACAATCTGAGCAACCTGCTGGCCAGCGGCAGAGCGAGCCGCCTTATCCAGCGCTTGGACCGCATCGAGACTCTGTGGTTCCAATAAATTCACAGTCTCTAGTGCGCTAGCAATGACCACATCAATCTCAGTGAAACGTATCTCGCTCGCTAAAAAAGCCGCCACTGCGACCTCATTGGCGGCGCTGAAAACACACATCCCGCCCGGTTGCGAAATCGCCCGCTTTGCAAGTGCCAGGCAGGGGAACGCCGTCATATCGGGCGCTTCGAAATCGAGTCGCCCCGTGCTCACCAGATCCAGCGGCGCCACGCCTGCCTCTAAGCGGTCTGGCCAGCCAAGACAGTAGGCAATCGGGGTGCGCATATCAGGTTGACCCAATTGAGCCAGCACCGAGCCGTCACAATAACGAATCATTGAGTGCACAATGCTTTGGGGATGCACCACAATATCGATTTGATCGGGTGTTCGGTCAAATAGCCAACAGGCCTCGGCGAGTTCGAGACCCTTGTTCGCCAATGTTGCCGAATCTACAGAAATTTTTTGCCCCATGGACCAATTAGGATGCGCGCAAGCTTCCTCAGGCGTCACCTCCGTAAGGGAGGCTCGTGTCCGCCCGCGGAAAGGTCCACCAGAGGCGGTTAAGATAATCTTCTCAACGTTCGCCATATGAGGGCGCCCGCTCGCGTCAGTCGGCAAGCACTGATGCATGGCATTGTGCTCACTATCGACCGGGAGCAACGTGGCACCGCCGCGCTTCACCGCGTCCATGAATAAACCGCCAGCGCTCACTAGGGCTTCTTTATTGGCCAACAAAATCGTCTTGCCCGCGCCTGCCGCGCTCAAGGTCGGCCGCAGCCCCGCAAACCCGACGATCCCTGCCACCACCGTATCGACAGCAGGCGCTGACACGAGCTCATCGAGCACAGCCGGGCCGCTCACCACCTCGGTTGAGGTCAGGTCTTTTAGTCTGCCAGCTAGCGCACTGGCTGCATCTGGATCGCCCATGACGGCATGACCGGGAACGTGCAAACGGCATAGCCGCTCCATCTCATCGACCGACCGATTAGCTGCCAATACGGCAGCGCGATACCGATCAGGATGCCGCTGGATGACATCCAGCGTCGATGCTCCTATCGAACCGGTGGCACCTAGAACAGCGATCTGGCGCACCACTCAGTAACCCACCAATAACAGTCCGAGCGCGAAGATAGGGGCCGCACCGCAAATGCTATCAAGTCGATCCAACAGGCCACCGTGGCCTGGGAGCAGAGCGCCTGAGTCTTTCAATCCGACCTCTCGTTTGAGGGCGCTGACCGTCAAGTCACCGACCACTGAGGCGCCTCCCGTCAGCAGCCCCAGCGCGAGAAGCGATCCGAGGTCGAGGTGGAGATAGGAAGAGGGCAAGTTGCTCCACAAAATGAAAACCAATGCGGCCACACAGGCCATCCCCCCCCAAAACCCTTCCCAGGTTTTTGACGGGCTAATCGCCAAGGCGAGCGGATGCCGACCCAGTTGCTTGCCCGCAAAATAGGCGCCAATATCCGCCGTGGCAACCGTTAGCATCATCAAGAACACCATCAAAGGGCCCTTCTCGAGAGTGAGACAGAACGCCACAGAGACCCACGTCATGGTCAGTATCAACCAGCCCATTAGCCCACGAATCCACACTCGGCCCCACAGCCAACCTCCCGCTGGATAGGACTTTAGCGCCAAGAGCATAGCG
>CAJQKG010000140.1 GCA_905478845.1 uncultured Luminiphilus sp. | reverse complement strand
CCTAGCATCACCGCCCTACCGGTCGGTGACGCCCAAGCCTACTTTGATGCATTGGAACTAGAAGGCCGACAGGGTGCGATCGCTGAGAAAATTTTAAAAGAGCTCCGCGCGCGCTACCGCTTTCTGGTTGATGTGGGGCTTAATTATTTAACGCTGAACCGGAGCGCCGAAACCCTATCGGGGGGTGAGGCTCAGCGGATTCGCCTAGCCAGCCAGATTGGCGCAGGGCTGGTGGGCGTCATGTATATCCTCGATGAGCCGTCAATCGGCCTCCATCAACGCGATAACGAGCGCCTATTGAGCACACTCATTCACCTCCGCGATCTGGGCAATACCGTCTTGGTGGTCGAGCACGATGAAGACGCGATCCGCAATGCTGACCATATTATCGATATCGGCCCGGGTGCTGGCGTGCACGGCGGCGAGGTGGTCGTATCCGGCACGATGCAAGACGTGCTCGCACACCCTGACTCACTGACTGGCGCCTATTTGTCTGGCAGAAAAATGATCGTGGTGCCAGAGACGCGCCATACTCAGGATCCAAAGCGCCAAATCAAAATTGAGGGCGCGCGTGGCAACAATCTGCAAAACGTATCGCTTTCACTCCCGCTGGGATTGCTCACCTGTGTGACCGGTGTGTCGGGGTCAGGCAAATCCTCACTCATCAATGGCACCCTGTACCCCCTCGCCGCAACCGCCTTAAATGGCGCGACCACATTAAAGGCGGCCGCGCATGACCAGATTGACGGCCTAGAGCAACTCGACAAATGTATCGATATTGATCAGAGCCCTATCGGCCGGACGCCGCGCTCCAACCCGGCCACGTATACGGGCATTTTTACGCCCATCCGTGAGCTCTTTGCCGGCACTCAAGAAGCACGCTCGCGCGGTTATAAGCCCGGGCGCTTCAGCTTTAATGTGCGCGGTGGCCGTTGCGAAGCCTGCCAAGGTGATGGGGTCACCAAAGTCGAAATGCACTTTTTACCGGACATTTACGTATCCTGCGATGTGTGCAAAGGAAAGCGTTACAACCGCGAAACGCTCGAGATCCGCTTCAAAGATCTAAACATCTCTGAAGTCCTAAACCTCACCATAGAAGATGCGTGTGCGTTTTTTGAGGCGGTTCCAGCCATCCATCGTAAGCTCCAGACACTGATGGACGTCGGCTTATCCTATATTCGACTCGGCCAAGCTGCGACGACGTTGTCGGGCGGTGAGGCCCAGCGGGTAAAGCTCTCGAGAGAACTATCGAAACGGGATACCGGTAACACGCTGTATATCCTGGATGAACCCACCACTGGGCTCCATTTTGAGGACATCCGACAACTGCTAGACGTGTTGCATCGACTCCGCGATGGCGGCAACACCGTGGTCATTATTGAGCACAATCTTGACGTCATCAAAACGGCTGATTGGCTCATCGATCTCGGCCCTGAGGGAGGGTCAGGTGGTGGGCAAATTATTGCCACCGGGACACCCGAGTCTGTGGCACAAAACGAGGCGTCTCATACGGGCCGGTTCTTAAAGCCCTTATTACCGGCGCTCAGTGCGCCAAAACCCCGACAGCGCCGCAGTAAGAAAGCCGCTTAGCCGAGGAGGCATCATTGCTGTGGCTCCAGTCGCGACTGGTTGGCTACTATCAGACTGGCCAATATTCGGCTGACCGACGGTAGGTTGACCGCCATGAGACTGACGAGATGCTGGTCACGCTAAGCTGGCCGACGCCATTGGTTCGTCACCGCTACGAGTCGCGCAAACGCTGATTGCGAAGGCAAAAAAAAGCCCGGCCTGAGCCGGGCTTTTGCGTCGTGCAGTATTCGTTCAGAACTTCCAACCTAAACTCAGGCCATAAGTCTGTGGATCCAAAATGAACTGGTTTGTGAACAGTGCCGATACCGACGACGTTAAGTAGTGCCCCGTCACATTATCGTTGTCTTCAATGTTCTTGATCCATGCCTCAGCGTACCAGCTCTCTCCTGACAAACGCGCACTGGCGTTCCACATTGACCAATCGTCAATTTGATTGGAGAGGTTATTAAAGTTAGACGCGTAGTACTCGTCCTGCCAATAGTAATTGGTCGATAGCGTCAAATCCATGCTACCCAACGGCATGTTGTATGAGAGGCCCACGTTGTAGTTCAACTCAGGTGAGCCTGCAATCTGATTACCCTCTAGATTCTGCACATAACCGGGGCACGGGGTTGGCGGGGCAGCCTCGCAGCGGCTGTAATCGGGCGCTGCCACAAAGTTAACGCCATTGACGCTCACCAGACCCTGTGACGCCACGGTGGGATCCGCCGCTAAAGCGGCCGCCGAGGAGGCATTGGGGTTGGCTGTATCCACTGTCAGGAACTCACCGATCTCAGTATCAAGCCATCCACCCGAGAGAGAGAAGATCAAATTCGGGGTGAGTGCCCACAGTAAATCGAGTTCGAGACCGGTGATTTCGGCATCAGAATTTTGATTCAGCGAGGTCACGTTGACAATTTTAGATTGCTGCATGTCTTGATAGTCATAATAAAACCCGGCTGCATTGATTTGCATCGCGCCATCAAGCAGCGTCGCCTTCAAGCCCAGTTCAAAGGAGTCAATAAACTCAGGGTCAAAAAACGCATTATTGGCGTTGCCGCCAAAAGCGGGATCCACCAGCGGCGAGTTATCGCTAATCGGGTTGAAACCGCCCGACTTAAAGCTACTGGAGGCTGTGGCATACATCATGACGTCGTCACTAAAGTCGTAAGTGGCATTTAACTTCCAAGTGAACTCATCCTGCTCGTATTTAGGCTCAAAGTACGCGTTGTTAGGCTGAATCGGTGGCAAGTCAGAAAAGGTGACGTAAATGGTGCGCTGCTTACCTTCTTTTTCCTCTTCTGAATACCGTGCGCCGACCGTCAATCGTAATGCGTCCGTGACATCCCAATAGAGTTCACCGAAAAACGCCTGAGCCTCTAGGGTGTAGACACGCGAGTCATTGTGGTAACCCAGCATGTAGGGGTCGGACTCGGAACGAGGATTACTCGGATCTCCCGATGGCGCAGGGAAAACAGCCGGATTGATCGGCAAAATCAAGCCGGGCAGCGCCAGCCCCGCGGCACGCACGATATACGCGTTGGTATTATCGAAGTCGAGATAAAAGCCGCCGACCAAAAAGTTGAGGGGGCCATCGAAGCTACTCTGAAAGCGCAGCTCGTGGGTCCACTGCTCGTTATAGTTGGATGATTCATCGATACCGGCATTTCGGAACCAATACGACGTCGTTTTATCATCAGGGTGCAGCACTGGTACGCCATTGGCTAACGCCTGCAGTCCGGGGTTACCCGCCCACAAGCCAACGCCAGGGATACCGGTGGCCGCGTCAGTAATTAACAACCCGACTGTTTGCGCGGTACCCGCACCGTAAGTCGGCGCCAATGCACCGATAATATCGCCCAGCGCGGCGGCTGGTAGCGCAGGAACCGAGCCCAGCTGCGCCAGAGAGTTCAAAGCGGGCGTCCAATCGGCGTTGGACACGCCTTTTTCATAGTCCTCGGTCGAATTGACCTCGCTCTCGGTATAGCCGCCTGCGTAATACATCTGAATATTGCCAAAATCATGACTGAACTGCAGTTGGATATTGGTCTCTTCGGTGTAATACGTCGGCGTCCAGTCCATATTGACCTGGCGTAACCCATCGGGATTGGTATCGCCGATATAGTCTTCAGCTGGGAAAAACGCAGAGCCGTTCTGCGCATTGAGGCCCAGAGCGGCGTAATTTGCCTGCCCGGTCGCGGCGCCGTACCCGCCCAGGTAACCTTGTGCAATCGCGTTGAGTCCGCTGATACTAGCGATCAACGCGCCGGTAATACCCGCGGCGGAATTGGTAGTTTGGTATTGCGGGGAGCCTGGTAAGCATCCCAACACGCCACTTGGGTCGTACACACACGCCTGCTTCTGAGACCGCACGCGGCTGTCATCTTCCTCAAAATAACTGCCCATCAGACTGATTTCAGTCCGCTCACTGGGCGTCCAGGTCAGCGACAAACGACCTGACCACATATCACGATCATCGATGTCTTCGCCCGTATAGAGGTTGTCGACAAAGCCATCTCGCTGCAGTGTCATGCCCGCAGCTCGCACTGCAAAGGTATCGCTCAGTGGCATGTTGACCATACCGCGCACTTGGGTGTAGCCATAATTGCCCACGGTGCCATCAATCTGGCCCTTAAATTCTGAAGGGTCCGCCTTGGCGGTGATGACATTGACCACGCCACCGGTCGTGTTTCGACCGTAAAGCGTCCCCTGCGGGCCACGCAGCACCTCGACACGCTCAGTGTCAAAGTACTGGGTCTCAAAAATTCGGGTCGAGGTTTGGTAGACACCATTAATGTGAATACCCACGCCACTATCACCGGCTGGGCCAATGGCGCCTGAGCCGATGCCCCGGATGCGGATGTCATTAGCCGTGAAGTTCTGCTTGGTCATCGTCATATTGGGGACTGAGAACTGCAGATTCATCGTGTCGTTAATCAACTGTGAGTCCAGTTGGTCCTGCGTAAAAGCAGAGACCGCGATAGGGGTATCTTGTATCGACGTCTCGATCTTAGTCGCCGTGACAATCACTTCTTCGAGCTGGGCTTGGGTGGCCGACGATACTGCGACTGTCGCGACTAGGGCAGCCGCCGACAGTCCCTTAGGAACCTGATTCATAGCTATAACCTCATTTTTATAATAATCATTATTGTGGTGTCTCGACGCGCAGGCTAAACGCGTCCATTAATGCAACATGGTGTTGCATTAATAACCCCACCATACTGCTATCAGGCAATTAAACAATCACTGGTTCACATTATTTGTCGTCCGTTCGGCCCTGCATAAGTGCAAGTTCAGACTCATAAATCAGTTTTAAGGTCTAAAATTGGTCTTTTCAGGCGGCATAAAGGGCTTAAAGTCTCTTAATTGCTAAATTTTAAGCAAAAAAAACCCAGCCGAAGCTGGGTTCTTGAGGACCGTGTTCATTAGAACCGCAAGGTTCCGCGAACCCCAAAGACTGCGCCCTCCTCCATGAAGAAGGTATGGCTTCCCGCTAAGACTGGCGTATCAAAACTTTGCTGGTACGCCACCTCATCAAAAATATTACGTCCGTAGGCCATGATCTCCCAGTTGTCCGCGCTCAAACCAATCCGCGCATTGACCTTGGTGTAAGCATCGATGACGTCGTAAGGATCCGCATCACCGGCCGAATCAAACTCGTCGCG
>CAJQKG010000139.1 GCA_905478845.1 uncultured Luminiphilus sp. | reverse complement strand
CCTGTCTCAATTAGAGGATCGCGACATGCCTAGCCTCACAACACTCACTCAAACGTTCGCCAGAGCCGTGCTGATCATTCCGGGCAGCCTTTTTCTCGTCTACGGCGCGATGTGCTGGTACAACCCCGAGATGCCAGCTGAATACTCGGGGCTGTGGGTAGCGCATCAAGACGGCATGGCGGAACTCGCAGCCATGTATGGTGGGCTGCAGCTCTGCTTGGGTTCGATCATCTTTTTATCGGGCATTCTCAAGGGGTACCTCCGGCCGGGGCTCTGGCTCACCATGATGTGTTTAGGTGGCCTCGCCGCGGGGCGCGCCAGCGTGGCGTTTGGTGATTTTGACCTGACCATTCAAGCGGTCAAGGGCGCTACCGACGTGGCCATGAGCTCAGGTTTCACGGCCTATACCTGGTACGCCCTCATCTTTGAATCCGTTTTTGCCGTGCTCGCAGGCCTTTGCCTCTTAGACAAAAGCAATGCCAATTAAAGCGCTAGCGCGGCGTACTCTTTTTCCAATCGTTTCAGCGCCTTTTTAGAGACACCGCCGCACACGTCGATAGCGTGACGCAATCGCGCTCGGGTCATATCAGGGCCGAGTATTGCCATCGAGTCGGGAATTGAATACGCCACCGACTGCCCCGATAACGCCACAAATAGTGGCGCGAACAACGCTTTTGGCTTAATGCCCATGGCCTCTGCCAATGCTTTGAGTGCAGCAAAAAGGGCATCGCGGCGCCAGTCTTGCTGCGCCTCAAGCCGCCATAATACAAACTGCATCTGTGCGACCGCGGCATCGCGATCATCACCCTCCTGACCGAATGCGTCGGGCGCCACGGGCACCTCGCCCGATAACAAATAAGCCGCCTGGGGGATGAGGTCCGATAACACATCAATCCGCCCCTGTGCTTGAGGCACTATTTTTTCGAGCATTTCACGGTTCAATGCCCAGTCTTGCAGGCGCTGGATCAAGTCATCCGAGCTCAGCGATTCGCGAATCCATAGCCCGTTCAGCCACTTGAGTTTCTCCACATCAAAGACCGGACCACCCAATGACACGCGGCTAATATCGAAGGCCTGCTGCATTTCTGACAGCGTGAACTTTTCTTGCTCGTCGGGCATCGACCAACCCATTCGGCCAAGATAGTTCACCACGGCCTCAGGCAAAAAACCCATACGCTGGTAATACAGAATACTGGTCGGATTTTTGCGTTTGCTGAGTTTCGATTTATCGGGGTTACGCAGCAACGGCAAATGACACAACACGGGCATGGTCCATCCAAAATAGGCATAGAGCAGCTGATGCTTGGGGGCGGAGTTGATCCATTCCTCACCCCGAATGACATGCGTGATTTCCATCAAATGGTCATCCACCACATTGGCAAGGTGATAGGTCGGCAAGCCATCCGATTTTAATAAAATCTGGGCGTCGACCATGCTCCAATCGAGCTCAATTGCGCCACGCAGCATGTCCTGTACCACACAAGCGCCGGTCTCTTCCGGCACCATCATCCGAATGACAAAAGATGCGCCCGCTGCTTTGCGCGCGGCTTGCTCCTCTTCAGACAACCGTAACTCTGAGGGCTTCAGTGCAGTGGCCTTACCCGATTCGCGTCGTGCCTCGCGAAGTGCATTGAGTTCTTCTGGTGTGCGGTAACACACAAAGGCATGCCCCTTCTCTACCAGCTCCCACGCGAAGTCACTGTACATCTCAGCCCGCTCACTCTGGCGATAAGGTCCCTTAGGGCCTCCGATATCGGGGCCCTCGTCCCAATCGAGCCCCAGCCAGCGTAGCGACTCAAATATCTTCGCCTCGGCTTCAGGGGTACTGCGCACCTGATCCGTGTCTTCGATACGGAGAATAAACTGACCACCGTGCGCATGGGCAAAACAGCGATTAAAAAGCGCCATATAAGCCGTGCCGACATGGGGATCACCGGTGGGGGATGGCGCAACGCGGGTTCTGACGGTCATGTGATGAGTTCTTTTCGCGGCAGGATTCTGCGTTAGTTTATCAAAGCCGCTGGTTAGTTTTTATGCTGATTGCAGGCATTATTCAGTTTCTCATTAATGGCAAAACTCCGGTAGCATACGTCCACGCTCACATGAGTTCTGACCGTTGATACATCACCCCCCTACCCTGGCGCAGGGATTGCTCGCACCGCCAATGAGTATCCCGTTTTACGCCGCGTCTCGTGCGGTCTTTATCAGCGCGCTCTGTGTCCTCTTAGTTGCCTGCGGCAGTGGCGAGAGCAATGTGGCAAGCGGCAATCGTGAGGGTATTTTGCATTACGGCAATGGTACCGAGCCCCAAGGCCTGGACCCCCACGTGGTTACGGGCGTCCCCGAGAACCACATTATCCGCGCCCTATTCGAGGGGCTGGCGGTTAAAAATCCGATCACTTTGGAACCTGAACCGGGGGTTGCCCAACGCTGGGAGTTTAGTGACGACAGACGGATCATCACCTTTTACTTGAATCCCGAGGCCAAATGGTCCAACGGTGAGCAGGTCACTGCCAGCGATTATGTGTGGAGCTGGAACCGCGCGTTGCATCCGATGACGGGCAACGAGTATTCCTACATGCTCTTTCCCGTCAAAAATGCCGAAGCCTACTTAAAAGCCGAGATCACTGATTTTGCTGAGGTGGGCGTCCAAGCCCTTGATGACACCACATTACAAGTCACGCTAAACGAGCCAACGCCCTACTTCATCCAACTCATGGACCACTACAGCACCTTTGCAGTGCATCCAGAAACGTTACTGCAATTTGGCGCGATGACTGATCGGTACACCCCCTGGACACGAGTGGGCAACATCGTCAGCAATGGTGCTTTCACGCTGAGCGAATGGTCTCTTAACCGTCGCATCATCGTCGAAAAAAGTCAGCATTACTGGGATCGCGACACCGTCTCACTCAACGGCGTGGTGTTTTACCCGATGGAAAATGTGGTCAGCGAAGAACGCATGTTTCGCGTCGAACAACTGCACTACACCCAAGTCGTACCGCTCGATAAAATACCGCTCTATCGGGATATGCCCGATACGCCTTATGTGCAGTCAGCCTATCTGGGCACCTACTACTATCTGATTAATACGAAGCGGCCGCCGGTAGATGACGCGCGCGTGCGCAAAGCACTCGCGATGTCGGTCGATCGCGATAAGTTAACGCAGACGGTACTACAAGAAACCGCTTTTCCCGCGTACTCGATCACGCCACCCGACACCCTGGGCTATTTTCCGCCCAAATTATTTGACTATGACCCCGTGGAGGCTCGTCGATTACTGGCAGCGGCGGGCTATCCCAATGGCGAAGGCTGGCCCGGGCTTGAGATTCTCTACAACACCAATGAGGGACATCGAAAAATCGCAGTCGCCATTCAGCAGATGTGGAAGTCCGAGCTCGGTATCGATATCACCATTACCAACCAAGAGTGGAAGGTCTACCTCGATTCGGTCACACAGATTGACTTTCAAGTCGCGCGGCGCGGCTGGATTGGTGACTATGTGGATGCCAATAATTTTCTCGACTTATTCATCACCGATGGCGGTAACAACAGCACAAACTACAGTGACCCTGTTTATGATGATTTGATTCTCTATAGGGCACCGGCGGCCACTACCCGCGAAGAACGCTACGCGTTATTTGAACAAGCGGAAACGATGCTCATGGAAGAGATGCCGATCATTCCCATTTATACCTATACCAGTAAGCATTTGATCCACCCCAGCGTAGAGGGTTTGCACTCGAATCTGATGGATTCACTGAACTTGAAATACGTGAAACTCATTCCTGGCAGGACCCTCCTCGAGGCACTCCGCTGATGCTGCGATTTTTGTTCATCCGCATATTGCAGGCCTTACCCGTTATCTTTGTGGTGATCACCGCCACCTTTTTTTTGGTGCGCTCAGCACCGGGT
>CAJQKG010000138.1 GCA_905478845.1 uncultured Luminiphilus sp. | reverse complement strand
CATTGTTTACCCGTGCCTTCAAGCGCATCCCAAGGGCCAAAAAACAGCAGCGGATGCTCCACTGGCATTAACGGCAATTTAACCTTTGCCGTCTCTGACACCAGCGAACCCCAAATGCCGGCGCACAGCACAACGTAGTCCGCCATGATGGTGCCCTTGGCGGTTTTCACGCCCACGGCTCGGCCGTTTTCGACAATAATCTCTTCCGCAGGGGTATAGGGGAAGGCTTGTAGCTTGCCTGCCGCGACGGCCTCATCCACAAGATCACCTGCAACACTTTGCGATCGGGGGGTCACGAGGCCTGCGTCGGGATCCCACATGGCGCACTCGATTGTGTCTTCCTCTAATAACGGAAAGCGCTCTTTGGCTTCTGCCGCAGTGATCATGTGTGCATTGGTGCCAAAGGCTTTACCCGAGGCCACTTTGCGCAACAGCTCTTGCACCTGGGCGTCGTCCCCTTTGCGCGCGACTTCCATACCACCGATCTCAATAAAGTTGCCTCGAGATTTATAAAACTCACGGCTGTAGGTACTGGTGAAAACCGTTAACTTGTCATGAGAGGTCATGTAACAAAAATCAGATGCGTGCGAGGTTGAGCCAATGTCCGTTGGTATCGCCGACTTTTCGAGTCCAACGATGTCATCCCAACCGGCTTCGACTAAGTGATGCGCCACCGAAGCACCCACAATGCCCCCTTGACCAATGATCACGACTCGCGCTTTTTCGGGTAAAGCTGCCATAACATCTCCTACACTCTGTGCTCATACTGTCCGCCCATCGTGCTCTTGATAGAGCATTTAGGCCGTCATTTTTGACTTATTGTTTGTCGTACTCGAAGCGTTCTGAACTCTCTCGGTACTGCTGGGCATTGGGCGCTTTCTACGCAAACGGCGCTATCTCAAACCCGACACACAGATGACCAAAAGCGTCACCCTCAGCGCGCTTTTTACCTCAAAGCGCTGCCAGCGCCGCATGCACCTCTGCATCAATGCAATCAGGCGTGTTGACGGCGATCTCAGACAGCTCTTTCAGCATCTCGGGAGTCCAAAATTGTTGCATGTGGTGACTCACCTGCCCCGCGACATCCTCGCGGCTGGGCACGCCACCCGCGATTTGATTCGCCATCCTAACCAAATGTTCTTGGTGATACTCCATCATCGGCTTACGCTAACGCTGGTTCAGACACGGGCCGGATTTGCACCGCGGTCACTTTGTATTCTGGGCAATTGGTCGCCCAATCTGAATTATCCGTGGTAATTACATTGGTCCCACTGACCGGATGGTGAAAAGTGGTGTACACCACGCCGGCGGGAATATCGTCGCTAATACGCACCCGCATTCGGGTTTCACCCGCACGACTGGCGATCTCGACCCAGTCGCCGTCTTTCACACCGCGGGCCTCTGCATCGGCCTCGTGAATATCGAGCAGATCCTCAGAATGCCAAACCACGTTATCGGTTCTCCGCGTTTGCGCACCAACGTTGTATTGACTCAGTATCCGGCCAGTCGTTAACAGCAAGGGGAACTTGCGTGTCGATCGCTCATCGGTCGGCACGTAAGGGGTCGTCATAAACTGCCCCTCGCCCCGGACAAATCGGTCTTTATGCATGATCGGCGTTCCGGTTGGCGCCTGATCATTACAAGGCCACTGTACGCTGCCTAACCGATCCAATAAATCAAACGATACGCCCGCAAACGTGGGGGTCAGCTCGGCAATCTCATCCATAATTTCAGCCGCACTGTCGTAGGGCATGGGGTACCCCATCGCTTCACTCAGAGCGCAGGTGGCCTCCCACTCCGATCTTCCTGTGCGAGACGTCATCACGGGTCGCACACGGTTAATACGCCGTTCTGCGTTGGTAAAGGTGCCGTCTTTTTCCAGAAACGACGTGCCTGGCAGAAATACATGCGCAAACTGCGCGGTCTCGTTCAAAAAAAGGTCCTGGACGATAACGCAATCCATCGCGGTCAATGCCGCGGCGACATGCTGGGTATTCGGATCCGATTGCGCAATATCTTCTCCCTGAATGTAGAGGCCTTTGAAACGCCCGCTGACGGCAGAGTCGAGCATATTGGGGATGCGCATGCCGGGCTCTTCGCGCAGCGTGACACCCCAAATCTGTGAAAATTGTTCGCGGACGGTATCGTCAGAGACGTGGCGATATCCCACGAACTCATGAGGGAAAGATCCCATATCGCAGGAACCTTGTACGTTGTTTTGACCACGGAGCGGGTTCACCCCCACACCGAGGCGGCCAATATTGCCGGTTGCCATCGCCAGGTTCGCCATGGCCATGACCATCGTCGATCCTTGAGAGTGTTCCGTGACGCCCAACCCATAATAAATAGCGCCATTGCCTGCTGTGGCAAACGCTCTTGCCGCCGCACGCACTGACATGGCGGGGACACCGGTCACCGCCTCTAGCGCTTCTGGGCTGTTCTCAGGCAGACGAATAAAATCTTCCCAAGCCTTAAACGATGCACGATCACAGCGTTCTGCCACAAAAGCTTCGTCAATCAGTCCCTCGCTGGCGATCACGTGAGAAACGGCATTGAGCACGGCCACATTCGTGCCGGGTAATAGTTGCAGGTGATGCTCTGCACTTACATGCGGCGACCGCACAAGATCAATCGAGCGCGGATCAATCACGATCAGGTCTGCCCCCTGTCGCAGTCGACGCTTCATCCGTGAAGCAAAGACGGGGTGCGCATCAGTGGGGTTGGCGCCTATCACCATTATCGCGTCGGCGTGCTGCACCGACGCAAAGTCTTGGGTGCCTGCGCTGGTGCCGAAGGTCTGCTTGAGACCGTAACCGGTGGGTGAGTGGCAAACCCGAGCGCAGGTGTCGACATTGTTAGTGCCAAATGCGGCGCGGACCATTTTCTGTACGACATAGACTTCTTCGTTAGTGCATCGTGAGGAAGTGATGCCGCCTATCGCATCCACTCCATGACTGGCCTTGATGGCATTGAAGCGATCGGCAGCGAAACGAATCGCCTCCTCCCAACTGACCTCCTGCCAAGCCGCATCGATACTCTCACGGACCATCGGCGTGGTGATGCGATCCTGATGCTGCGCATATCCCCAGGCGAAACGACCTTTTACACAAGAGTGTCCAGCATTAGCACCGCCTTGCTTATCAGGCACCATGCGCACCACTTCATCGCCACGCAATTCGGCAACGAAAGAACAGCCCACGCCACAGTAAGCACAGGTGGTTTTGACCTTACGACTGGGCACCCCTAACTCAATGACGCTTTTCTCTTGCAACGTGGCCGTGGGACACGCCTGAACACAGGCGCCACAGGACACGCACTCGCTTTCTAAAAAGGGTTGTTGCTCGCTCGGCGATACACGCGAGCCAAACCCGCGACCTGCAATCGTGAGTGCAAACGTACCCTGCACCTCTGAACACGCCCGGACACAGCGGCTGCAGACGATGCACTTACTCGTATCAAAGGTGAAGTAGGGGTTGGACTCGTCCTTAACGCCGTCGAGATGATTCTCGCCGTCCGTGCCGTAACGAACATCACGCAAGCCGACTGCACCGGCCATATCCTGCAGCTCGCAGTCACCATTAGCCGGGCAAGTTAAACAGTCCAGAGGGTGATCTGAAATATAAAGCTCCATCACCCCTTTTCGTAATTTGTCGAGGCGAGGGGTTTGTGTCTTCACCGACATACCGTCTTGGCAAGGCGTGGTGCAGGAAGCGGGCGTGCCATTGCGGCCCTCAATCTCGACCAAGCACAGCCGGCAGGAGCCAAAGGCTTCAACACTGTCGGTCGCACAGAGCTTAGGAATGTTGGCGCCAGCGATGGCGGCCGCGCGCATCACTGAGGTCCCCTCGGGCACAGTGACAGGCATCCCGTTAATGTGAACGGTGACCTCAACCTCAGCATTCATTGCAGGCGTACCATAATCCTGCGACAGATCGAGTTGAGCGGGGTCAAACTGCTGAACCATATTCATTGCATCGCCCTCAGCCCGTGGCAATCACGGGTGATTGAAAATCTTCTGGAAATTGATTGATTGCGCTGAGCACGGGATTGGGCGTCAAACCACCCATCGCGCACAAGGAACCCTGCGTCATCACGTCGCACAAATCACGGAGCAGCGCTGTATTACCCGCGACATCTTGGCCAGCACGAATCTTGTCAATGGTCTCAACGCCGCGGACGGCTCCTATTCGACACGGGGTGCACTTTCCACAGGATTCCTCGACGCAGAAATCCATTGCAAAACGTGCCTGCTCAGCCATATTTACCGTCTCGTCAAACACAACGATACCGCCGTGACCGATCATGCCCCCCGCTTCTGCCAATGCCTCATAGGTCATCGCCACATCGAGCTTGTCATCTGGCAAATAAGCGCCGAGTGGTCCGCCAAGCTGGACTGCCCTGATCGGTCTACCTGAGCGAGTGCCGCCGCCAAAATCCCCGACCAATTCGCGTGCGGTAATCCCAAAGGCGGTCTCTACAATGCCGCCATGAGCGATATTACCCGCCAACTGGAATACCTGAGTCCCCAGGGAGCGTTCCTGCCCCAATGCGGCATAAGCCTCTGCGCCGCGGGCCAGAATTGACGGCACGCTGGCGATCGTCAGGACGTTATTGATCACCGTGGGCGTGCCAAACAGGCCTTTGATTGCGGGAAGTGGTGGCTTTGCTCGGACCATCCCGCGCCGCCCCTCAAGACTCTCGAGCATCGCGGTCTCTTCGCCGCACACATAAGAACCCGCACCGACACGAATCTCGACATCAAAAGTAAGGTGTGAACCCAGAATGCCCTCGCCGAGCCAGCCTTGCTCCCGAGCGATCCAGATCGCCGCCTGAAGGGTGGCGATGGCGTCAGGATACTCGGAACGCAGGTACACCAGTCCCCGGTCAGCACCCACTGCATGGGCAGCAATGGTCATGCCCTCCAGCAAACAAAAGGGGTCCCCCTCCATCAACATCCGGTCGGCAAAGGTGCCGCTATCGCCCTCATCGGCGTTGACACAAATATATTTATGAGCTGGCGCAGACGGTGATTCACCGGCGTGCGGAGTCGGCGACTGATCCGCCACCGTGCGCCACTTGATGCCCGCCGGGAAGCCCGCGCCACCGCGCCCGCGCAGTCCAGAATCGGTTACAGCCCGCACGACATCGCTGCCACTCATGGCGAGTGCATTTTTCAGACCGGAGAGACCACCGTGAGCGAGATAATCCTCTGGGTCGACTGGGTCAGTGATCCCAACTCGCTCATAGATCCAACGGTTCTGACGAGCCAGATAGTCGATCTCCTCCACCACACCGACATACTGCTTGCTCTGCTCATCGGGCATGCCAGCGTCGATATCGGCGGCGGTCATATTCGCCCAGCCCACTCGGGCGCCATGTCGCGACTCAGCTCGCTCGACCAGCGGCTCCATCCATAGCATGCCGCGACTACCATTGCGGATGACGGTTTCACCGCGGCCCTCGAGCGCCAGCGCGACCGCATCGGCACCCATGGAGCGAGCGGCCGCGTCGCGGGGTACAAACCAGATACTCACAACGCCTCTCCTGCTGTTTGAGCCTGTGTCACTGCTGCTTTCAGCCGCGCAACATCAGCACAGCCCATTAACTCGCCGTCGACCAGCGCCGCAGGACCCAATGCGCAGTTACCCAAACAAAAAATGGGCTCATCGACACCCGTGAGCGCCGCCAATACAGCGTCATCACCGCAGGCGGTAGCCCATTCGGTTTTTAACTCGCGGCCACCCACTGCCTGACAGGCCTCGGCCGCACACAGCCGCACCGGCACCGCAGGGGGCGGGGTATCGCGAAGATCTGCATAAAAAGTGAATACGCCATGTGCGTCGGCGCGGGAAACATTGCAAGCCTTAGCGATCATGCCCACGGCGTCACCGGGCACATAGCCAAAGTGTGCCTGCACAGCCTGCAGACACAGCAGCACTGGACCGGGCTCTGCTGCCACAATAGGCGCGATCAGTGCTTCGGCCGCCTCAGCCCGCCATTCTGGATAACGTGAGTGATTCATTGCGCGACGCGATCTCCCCCAGCATAAACATTTAGGCGGTCATCCCGGGTAAACCCGAGCAATACCAGGCCATGGGCCCGAGCCAGATCTACTGCCAGCGTTGTCGGCCCGGATACTGCCACAATCCCCGCCAGGCACGCTCTCAGCGCCTTAGCGACAATCTCGTACGAGACCCGACCACTGACCACCAAAGTGTGATCGGTGAGCGGGTAGTCCTCACTGAGGAATGCACTCCCGATCACTTTATCGACTGCATTATGGCGCCCTACATCTTCCCGTACCACCTGTAAAATACCACCCGGTGACACAATCGCTGCGGCGTGCAAAGACCCCGTCAGCTCGAACATTTTCTGTTCACCGCGCATCGCTTCCACCCACGCGTGTGCGTCTTGGGGCGTGAGCTGCCAGCCTTCGGTCTGCAGCATCGCGCGGGGTCGAGGCGTGGCTTCGATCACCTCAGCGCTACAAATACCGCAGGAGCTCGAAGTCAGGTAAGCCCGGGGCTTCGGAATATCGACCGAAGGCGCCACGCTCAAAGAGACCGTATCGACTGATTCCTCTATTCCTTGGGCCCGTGTCGCCGCTGCCCCTTGGCGCTCAATCTTCACTATTTGACCGCGCGCCGCGAGATCGGTCTCGCTACTAAGCCAACCCACCGCAAGGTCCTCATCGTGACCCGGCGTGCGCATGGTCGTCGCCAGCACCTTGCCATCGACTGCTATCGACAGCGGCGCCTCGACAACAACAGGGTCAAAATCTTCCTGCGATATTGCGCCGGACGCCGTGACGGCGCTAACGCGCCGCACCGGCCGAGGATCCGTCGCGTGGGACGCCATCAGAAAAGGCCTACGATTTGTCCGTCGACCACGTCGATCTTCTCACTTGCTGGCGCCTTGGGGAGACCCGGCATGGTCATCACATCGCCACAAATCGCCACCACAAAACCGGCACCGACCGAGAGCCGCACTTCGCGGATATCCATCACGTGGTCGGTCGGAGCGCCCTTGAGCGCAGGATCGGTCGAGAACGAATACGGCGTTTTGGCAATGCATACAGGCAGATGACCATAGCCGCCATCGGTGAGTTCCTTGATGCGCTCACGCACCTTGGTGTTCGCGGTAATTTCACTCGCGTGGTAAACCTTGGTCGCCACCGCTTCCAGCTTCTCCCACAGCGAGAGCTCCGCCGAGTAGACAAAAGAGTCGTGCGGCCGGTTGGCGGGCGTGGCATCGGCGTCACAGATTTCGGCCACCATGTGCGCCAGATCAGTTGCTCCCTCACCCCCATTCGCCCAGTGACTCGACAGCGCCACTTTGACACCCAGCGCCTTGCAATGTTCCATGACCAGTTCAACCTCTGCATCCGTGTCGGCGACAAACTGGTTAATCGACACTACTGCGGGCACGCCGTAGTTCTCACGCAGGTTGTTGATGTGCCGGTTCAAGTTGGCAAGCCCCGCCCGCAGTGCCGGCAGGTTTTCTTGTGTCAGGTCCTCGCGCGCGACACCACCATGAAACTTCAGAGCACGAATGGTCGCGACCAGCACACCGGCCGACGGGCGAATGCCCGCCGAGCGGCACTTGATATCAATAAACTTTTCCGCCCCTAGGTCTGCGCCAAAGCCAGCCTCGGTCACCACGTAATCCGCCAGGCGGAGTCCCGCCATAGTGGCGATGACGGTGTTGCAACCGTGGGCGATATTGGCAAACGGTCCCCCGTGAACAAAAGCTGGCGTTCCCTCGAGGGTCTGCACCAAGTTGGGCGCGAGAGCGTCCTTTAACACAGCGGTGAGTGCGCCCTCCGCCTTCAGGTCTGACGCCGTCACCGGCTCACGCTCACGGGTATACGCAACAACAATCCGTCCTAAGCGTGTTTTCAGGTCGTCGAGATCCGTCGCCAGGCAGAAGATCGCCATGATTTCAGAGGCCACCACAATGTCGAAACCGTCCTGACGGGGATATCCATTACCGGGGCCACCGAGGGACACGGTGATATCGCGCAGCGCGCGGTCATTCATGTCCAATACACGCTTCCAGGTGACGCGACGCACATCAATGCCCAACGCGTTGCCATGATGAATGTGATTGTCGAGTAGCGCGGACAGCAGGTTATTGGCCACACCGATTGCATGCAGGTCACCGTTAAAGTGCAGGTTAATGTCTTCCATCGGGATCACCTGCGCGTAACCACCGCCCGCTGCACCCCCCTTCATACCGAAGACGGGTCCCAGTGACGGCTCGCGAAGACAGATAACAGCGTCTTTACCAATGTGACGCAGCGCATCGCCCAAACCCACGGTCGTAGTGGTCTTACCCTCACCGGCCGGCGTTGGACTGACTGCGGTCACAAGAATCATACGAGCACTCTCGCGCACCGGCTGCTCGAGCAACCAATTTAAATTCACCTTGCCTTTTATCCGGCCATAAGGCTCGAGTGCCTCATCGGGTATCTGCAGCTTATCCGCGATCTGCGTAATAGGGTGAGGCGTTGCCGCCTGCGCAATTTCAATATCCGATGCCATGTGCGTGTGCTCCAATGGAGTGGTTCAATTTTAGGACTATTTTAAGTCATTGGGAGTTGCGATTCGGCGAGACCGATGACCTGTTAATGCTGAGCAGTCTGCCTTAACAATCCCTGCCAAAAAAAAGCTCACCGTGGCAATGGGCTTGATTGATAACTGACTAACAAGTCTCCCAGGATTGCGATGCTGCTTTATCATTATTCTCCTCCGCCGCCGATATGCCCAAGGGCGCCTTGCCACAATGAAGATCGGGAGCCTTTGTGAACTTTCTCTGGACCGATCCGCCATCGCTCTGCCCCCAGCGGGCGCCATTATTGTGAGATTGTCAGGGCATGGCAAACGCTAAAAAGCGCAAAATCACCCCCCGGTAAAAAGTGTCGTTTTTTGATGCACCCATGTCGTTCCAGAGCCCACTTATTTGGCATTTTTTGGTTTATTTCGACGCGCATCCTCTAATCTGAAAACGAGCACTGACGAGGGAGGCGTGGCGGCGCGCAGGTGACTGTTTCTCACATAGCCTGACACGCTTTTGCTTGCCCCAGAATAATCAATGCCGGCACCTTGCAGACTATCCCAGCACTCGTGGCATCGGGTGGCCTCGCAATAATCGGTGATACATCTCGAAACTGTCACTAAATGCTATTGCCACAGAGCACGACTTCTGTAGGGTTGTCGCAATTAACCGCTGTGCAGTTGCCTAAAAAGTAAAGCAGAGCCTCTGTCACACCAATGTGACGTGCACTAAAAAGACCATTTTCGGAGAATTCCATATGATCAAGTCGCTCTTTACTGTTGCACTGGGGCTGGGCATTGCACTGACTGTTGCGTGCTCACCTCAAACGGAAGAGGCCTCAGCGCCGCCAACCACCGCCGCTGATGACGGACCCAATCTTGCCGCCCTTCACGCCGATGACACGGGTGATACGATTCCCGTGACGCTCGAGAACTATGAGGTCGCGGAGAGCGACTTGGCGTTCTACAACGTTACCAAGCTCGTTGGGATGAACACCTTCTTTCACTTCCCTACCGGCGCGTTTGATCTCGACAATCAAACCGTTGTGAGAATGAATCGAGACACTTACTACAGCGCCGCTGTCATCGACACAACACAGGGTGCCTCCATCACCATCCCCGAGACCAATGGCCGCTATCTGTCAGTGATGGTGGTCCAGAATGACCACTACATTGATGAAGTATTTCTCGCGCCGGGCACCCATGAAATCAGCAGTGAAACGGAGTTTGCGATGGTAGCGATGCGCATCCGCGCCAATCAGAGCGACCCCGACGATGATGCGGCGATCGCCGCACTGCGCGCCGGAGTCAAGTTGGAAGTGGGGGGCAATAGTTCCCACGTGAGACCCAATTACGATATGGAGCAGTTAGTCGCGTTGCGCGATGAGCTAACCGTCGAGGGCACCAAGCTGGGCACTCTGATGGGGATGCAAGGCGCGCACGGTACGATCGAGCCAACAATGCATTTGTATGGCACCGCTATCGGCTGGGGGCTTTTACCCGATGCACAAGCGCAGTACTTGGGCTCTCCCAAATTCAACAACGACGGCTGCTACATGGCCTCCTACCCTTCTCCACCCTTTAACGATCCGGGGTTTTTCTCAATCACTATGTATGACGCGGAGGGTTGGATCTACAGAGAAGACGGCATCCTGAATGAGTTCAATATGACCTTAAATGAGGACGGCTCTTTTGATGCGTACTTTGGCGAGTGTGGTGACGTCGATAACCACCTCCCGACCGTTGAGGGCTGGAACTACATTCTTCGCATCTATGAGCCCAAACTAGAAGAGCTAGAGAACTTCCGGCTCCCCGAAATGATAAAAGTCAGCTGATCATCCCGTCTGAGCACGTGGGCACCGAGTAGCGTGCCCGCGCGCTCGGCCTTTTTTAACCCGCGTGGAACCGCTTCAAGAGCTCTAAGAATACACCGTTGTATCGGTGGGTCGCCCCTCTCATCAAAGTGGAAAATCGATCACTTTGACTCCATGTAAATCCGACTGAATTCGTGCTGGTCTACAGTTCTGCCGAGGTTCAGGATAAGTTCGGACGACTGCACACCGAAAATTAGCATCCAAAAAACCTTACGATCTTTCCTCTTATAAGAATCTCG
>CAJQKG010000137.1 GCA_905478845.1 uncultured Luminiphilus sp. | reverse complement strand
TCCGTTTTTTCGTCGCGCTCTGTGCGCAACTGCTTGCGATGTTCCCAAAGGGCGTAGGTTGCCCCCACTAATACAAGGCCCATCAGAATCAGCACTTGCAGCGAGCTGAAGCCATACAGACCGCATTTTATAAGCCTTTCGAAAAAGGAGTAGGTGCTGACCGCACAGTCCATGAGATGCTCAGTGTCAGGAGAATTCTCGAGTGTAACCGATCAGCGGTAGACGACGGCACTCAGTCTGACGGTGTACCGATTTCTGCCTGCAGCGCATCCAATTCATCCGAGGTGCCCAGCATGCTGCCCTCAATAGGATGTCCAAGTGCATATTGCGGGGGCACAATTTCAGGGTGTTCACCCGGTTGACCCGGGGGAGTGAAGTAACCCAAGGCATATTGGCCCATTGAGTAACCGATTAACTCTTGAAGCGGCCTCTCCAGATCCTTAGCGATCTCGGGAGGGCACGTCAGGTATTGGTTTTCCTCCTGCCGCAGCCAACCTAACGTATAGGTAATATTGATGCCAATACGATCATGTTCGCTTCGGTTTTCGCCACCACCGTGAAAAACTGATCCTGAGTAAAGGAGCACAGAGCCGGCTTTCATTTTTGCCGTCGCGATCTGATCTGGGCTAATGTTCGCATCGTCAGGCCATTGGGTGCTGCCCGGTACAACCTGAGTCGCACCGTTCTCAGAGGTGAAATCGGTAATCGCCCAGATGGTATTGAACTGCGGTTCGACGTGCGCAAGGTGTTTACCCCACGCCCAGCGATCGCGATGGATCAGTTGTGGGGTTTCACCAGGGCTGATACGGATGATCTGTGTCAGATGCAGTTGCACCCTCTGGCAGTAGGGCTTCAAAAAAAGCTCAGATGCAGCAAGGATGTCCAGGTGTGCGATCAGCGCGCGACACTTTGCTGAGCGCACCATCAGGCCACCGGTGCGCGTCGTTTTAAAACCGGCAAAGTCGTCAACACCGAGATTGGATGCCTCCATGTAAGGGTCAGTCTCCTCCCTCAGTTCGGCAATGAATTCCGCGCTGATGACGTCATCGAGAATGATTGCGCCATCTTGTTTCATCGCGTCTGCAATGGTTTGCGCGTCGGTGCCCATGGCAAAGTGTCTGATTTCAGGCATGTGGATGACTCCTGTTTATCCAAGTACGGCGATGCATTTGATTTCGATTTTTAACGCCGGATCCACCAGCGCCCCAATTTGCACTAGGGTCTGGCTGACCTCAGGCGCCTTGCCATAGAGCCTATGTCGCTCGGTAAACAATGCTTCGACCTGAGCCATGCAGTCATTGACGTCGGTCACGAACCAGGTTTCATCCACGATGTTATCCATATCAGCGCCGAATTCTGCCAGCACAGCCGCTACGTTCTGATAAGCGAGTTTCATTTGCGATAATAGGTCCCCAGGGGCTGAGCCGCTGTCATCCATGCCTACCTGACCGGCTAGATACAGGGTGTTGCCCACTTGAACGCCTTGACTGAACAGTTCGGCATAGGGTCCGCTTCGGTGAAGTTTCTTTTGAAGGGTCATCGGGTTTAGCTCCAGTGCTGGATCTTCGTAAGAGGACGGCAGGTTTTTAGATTTATCGCAAGGCCAATCGGGTTCTAGTTACTGCTTATGAGCCTAAGGTACCACTGGTAGTCCATTTTTTTAGTGCATAAAGCGAAACAACAAACAAATGTCTTTTATTGGGGAGGCCAGTCAGCAGTGTGGGCCTAGGAGCAAATCCTGGCGCTGAGGGCTATCGTCGTCGGCCCGGTCGACAACTCACGCTGTTTCTCGTCGCAGCGCTATTTGTATCGCGGCAAAGCGTTTTCGCGTGATCGTCGGCACGGCGCTGCTTTGCTGTCCCAAGATATTGGGATCGAGCGCCAACCACCCACTGTCGTTGATTTTTTCTCGCTCCTCGGTGAGTGCAAGAATGGTGGTATCGCGTGACTCATAAATATGCCATGCGTCTGGCAGCGGCGCCTCCCGTTCAAAGAGCAGTCGACTGCGCGCCTCGCGGTTATAGCGATGTGCCCGGATCAAGCCGCGATTATTGACGGTGCTTACGCTCGATTTCTCCATGGCGCGATGTTGCAGCGTTGACCAGGCGTTGGGTGTAATGCCCACAATAGGCCACCATCGAAAATGCCAGCGAGCACTGCACTGAATAAACGCTTCCAGGGCGAGTATTTGCGCACTAACAGCGGCGCCTATTTTTTTACCAAGTGCAAACTGTGCTTCATAGACAGACTGAAAATAAGTCGCTTTATCCATTGCTATTCCTCGCATAAAGCCTTGGTAGGGCTAAAAAAAGCCCCGCAAGGCGGGGCAAAAAGGAGCCACTCATGAAAAACATCAATGAACGATAAGGGGGTGCTAGGTCTGCAGAGACTGTCACCACACTGCACTGCATTGATGAACCTATTATTGGCGCTAATGACGCCAGAGAATTGTCGTAACGCGCCAAAGCCTTAACCTAATGCGCCAATCGGGCGAATGGCGGACGGTCTCTTCAGCGGGTTGGTCTTGCCGAAAGACGGCCTGGCGACAGAAGGATTGGTGAAAGAGAGTGGATGGAAGAGGGTGGGTGGAAGAGGGTGGGTGGAAGAGGGTGAGTGAAAGAAAATGGTCGAAAGTAGGCTCAGCGGCCGGTTTAACGGCAGAGAAAGCCGCGGTGGAGCGGCTCGTAGCCAATGGGCGCACAGTCAATCAGCGCACAGTCAATCAGCGCACAGTCAATCAGAGCACGGTCAGTCAGAGCACGGTCAGTCAGAGCACGGTCAGTCAGAGCACGGTCAGTCAGAGCACGGTCAGTCAGAGCACAGTCAATCAAAACGCAGTCAGTAAGAGTCAGTCTGAGCACCCTCAATCAGGGCCCAGTCAGTTAGCGCGCAGAGGTATAAAGCATGCCACTGCACCTAGACAGCGCCTCTAGTCGATGCTCAATACAGGCTCATGCCCTCAGGCTGCCGTATTGCCATCGAGCTCTTGATAATAGGCCATGAGTATTTCTGCCACTTCGGGGCGAGAAAATTCGGGGGGCGGTGCAATGCCTTGACCGAGCATTTCACGGACTTTCGTCCCTGATAGGAGCACAAAGTCCTCTGGGCTGTGATCGGGGGCGTCACGCATCATGACTACCCGATCGAGCTTTTTACTAAAGGCGGTGTGGTCAGCACGGTAAATATCGAGTGCTAAGGCACCTTCGGGCACCTGATCATCGAAGATCGTCTGGGCATCGAACCCTCCGTAGTAGCTGCCGACACCGGCATGATCTCGGCCGACGATCAGGTGGGTGCATCCCGCATTTTGACGGAATACAGCATGTAACACGGCCTCTCTGGGCCCCGCATAGAGCATGTCAAACCCATAGCCAGTGACCATGACGGTATTAGCCGGAAAATATAAGTCCACCATTTTGCGAATCGAAGCATCGCGAACGTCGGCAGGAATATCTCCTGGCTTGAGCTTACCCAGCAGCATATGAATCAAAACACCATCTGCTGACAGATCTTCCATTGCCATGCGGCACAGCTCTTCATGAGCCCGATGCATTGGGTTACGCGTCTGAAAGGCGACGACTCGTTCCCAGCCACGTTCAGCGATCTCCTCGCGGATGGTCATGGCAGTGCGAAAAGTCTCCGCAAAATCCTCTTCAAAATAAGAGTAGTTCAGGACCTCGATCGGTCCTGATATCAGCGTTCGACCTTGTGTCGTCATGGCGGCAACACCGGGATGCTGGGGGTCATCCGTTCGAAATACGTTCTCTAGGATGGTGGCCATATCGTCATCGGACAGTGTTTCAACGGCGTCGACCGTCATCACCGCCAACAAGGGATGTCCTTCGCGATTGGGATCCGTTAATGCCAGGCGCTGTCCGGCCGTGACTGCGACGCTCTCGGTAAGATTCATCACCGGGACGGGCCAAAAAAGGCCATCGGACGTGGTCATATTTTTGGCCACAGACAGCGTGTCAGTGCGATTCATATAGCCGGTCAGGGGCGTAAAGTATCCCGCCGCCATCATCACCGCATTGGCAGCGGCGGCTGAGCTTGCCATCATCGTGGGCAGGGTCGCCGCTTCGGCCTCGAGTTCTGCGCGTCGC
>CAJQKG010000136.1 GCA_905478845.1 uncultured Luminiphilus sp. | reverse complement strand
GGTGCCAGCCAGCTGACCTGACCGCCGCTGGCATCAAAAGCGCCTTGATGAGGCGAATACGCCTCACGCAAGACATGCCTGAGAAAATAGGTCACCTCACGAAGCCGCGCTGTCCGATTCGCAGACTGTTCCACCGCGGTATAGGTCGTGGCAAAGGTGCGCAGCGAGGCAGACAGCGCCAACATCACCATCGAGAGCACCACGGCAGAAATCATCACCTCTACCAGGGTCATCCCCGACTCGCGACGCATCCTACGCTTCCTCACTCAATTTGCTGGCGGTCCTTAAACTGACGGTTCTGGGCTGGCTCTCGCCGGGCCAACTGACCCTCAAGCGAACCCAAGCAATACCGGATTCTTCACGCTCAGGAATCAGTTCTACCCAGCCCTCCCAACGGTAAACACCGAACTGCCCCTGGGTCCTCGCTTTTTCATCAGGCTGGGTGACCAGAAACGCATCCAGTTGTGACTCCGCCAACGTGGTTGCGATCGCGTATTCGGCAGACACCCGCGCATTGCGAGTGGCGCCCGACGCAGCTTGGTACAAAGTACCCAGCGCAAGCCCCAGAATCACCAACGCCGCCAGCATTTCGACCAACGAGAAACCGCGCTGGCGCCTTCCTCTGGGTAGTCTGCGAACGTGACGCCTCAGCGCTGTCATCGCTGTACCGTTTGGGTCACATCACCCATCAACCAGCCCACTTGTACCAGGGTTCCGGCACCACCAGGGCCGGCAATCTCAATGTCGCCACCGGTGGACCCCCCAAAAGGATAGAATCGTATTGCAGCGGCACCTGCCTCAGGGCTCACCTCTGCGGCACTCGTGACGGTCAGTGACACCACATCGGGCAGCGTCGCGAAACCTGATTGATCGCCCCCCACCCCAATTGCCTTGCGCTCCGGATAAATCACCAGATCGACGGGCTGCCCAGTCCGAGCAGACTGCCTACGAGCACTTTGCGCCGCTGACATGACATCTCTCACCGCACCGCGATAGGCGAGGGAGTCGGATAGCGCTCCCATATTGGGTAATGCGATGGCGAACAGCAGCCCCGCAATCACCATCACCAGCGTGATTTCTATCAGCGTAAAGCCGCGCGCACGCTGCACCGTTATCGGCCGCCTACCCGGTAATGTCGGCGTCTTCACCACTGCCGCCGCCGCGACCGTCAGCGCCATACGAAACGATGTTAGGACTGCCCCCTGAATACTGATACTCATAGGGATTACCCCACGGGTCATCGGGTAACTCACCCTTTTTAAGATACGGACCATTCCAGCCCCGTGCACCGGAGGGTTGGCGCACCAGCGCATTGAGCCCCTGCTCACTCGTTGGGAACTTGCCAACATCGAGTTTGTAAAGCTCCAGCGCCTGCTCCAAATCATTAATCTGGATGGCTGCCGATTTAGACTTCGCACCACCAAGCTGATTGAGCACTTGCGGTCCCACCAATGCCGCCAACATGCCGAGGATCGCCAACACCACCAACAGCTCTACCAGTGTGAATCCCTTCATGCTGCGTCTCGACGTCTTGTCACGCCTGCTCTTCTGCATGTGCTTATCCTCTCTTGTCGCCATTTCGGTCTCAGTCAGTCTCTTAGAATGCCATGGTATTCACGGAGAGGATCCCCATCAAAATACCCATAATAATAATCGCGATGAGGCCACCCATCCCCAAAATCAAAGCGGGTTCCAGTAAGGTCAGCGCGCGCTTCACGTCGGCCTCGACCTCCGCCTCATAAACCTGCGCCAACTCCAGCAGCATCATGTCTAGTCGCCCAGACTCCTCACCCACCAATACCATTTGCACCGCCAGCGGCGAGAACATCTCGGGCGCCATCGACTTAGACATGCGCTCTCCCCGCTTAATGGCTGGCGCCAAATTATCCAGATGATGGCGCAGTATCGTATTACCCACGGTACCACTGGCGATATCGGCGGCTTTCAAAATAGCCACGCCGTTACCGAGCAAGGTGCCCATCGTCCGGGCAAAGCGTGACACCTCAAACTTTCGAATCAAGGGGCCCGCCAAGGGCATCGTGAGGGCACGCACATCGAGCCAGTTGCGGCCCTGCGGCGTCGCGAGCCATTTTCGAATCAGGCTCACGCCGCCCCCTATCACGATCGCCATCAACCACCACCATCGGGCTACCACGTCACCCAAAGAGATAATGATGGCGGTGAGCATGGGTAAGCCATCACCCATTTCTTCAAACAGCGACTCGAACTCCGGCACGACATAACCCAGCATAATCGCGACCGACAGGGAGGCCACTACCGCCAAAATAGCGGGATACACCATCGCCGAAACAATGGTAGAGCGAACCGCTCGGCTTCGCTCCAAATAACCCGCCAGCTCTGTCAGGACACCTGCCAAGTTACCGCTCGCTTCGCCAGAACGCACCATGCTGATATAAAAATGGCTAAATACCGCACTGTGCTGCTCTAACCCCACCGTCAGTGATCGACCAGATTTCAGCGTGGTCAAAATGTCTTCCATCATCGCTCGGTGCACGCCCGCATCCGCGGAGTCGATCTGCACTTTCATCGCGCGATCGAGGGGCAAACCGGCCTGTAACAAAATACCCAGCTCCGAGGTAAAGCGCAGCACTTGCTCAGCGCTACTGTGCTCTGCGCGCGAGCCAAACCCCGGCAGCGAGAGACCGGCGCGTGGCGCCGCCTCACCCTCTCCTTTGCCCGCAATGCGTTGCGGCATCGCCGATCCGCCCGCTGATGGTTTCAGCACAATCGGCGTCAAGCCGCGAGCGCGTAAGGCACGTGCCGCTGATTGCAGGTCTGCGGCAGATTCAACGCCCTCCGTCAGCCCCCCCGACCGATCAGAGGCGCGATAGTCAAACACTGCCATCGTTGCTCACTCCAGGTCGTTAATCGAGGTCAAGATCGGCTTGGTCCTGCGTCACTCGCAAGACCTCATCGATCGAGGTTTGTCCAGCCAAGACTTTGCGCATACCGTCGTCGTAGAGCGTGCCCATGCCTTTCGAGCGAGCGAGCTCCCGAAGCTGGTTCGCATCGGCACCGTCGAGTATTGCTCGCTGAACCTCGTCGTCTAAGACAAATAACTCATGAATCGCTGAGCGCCCTGAATACCCGGTGCCCTTGCACTGATCGCACCCCACCGCTTCGAAGACATCGGCACCTTCGGATGCGTCGCCGGCTATGCCTAATCGCTTTAATTGCTTGCCATCGAGTTGCGCCGGTTTTTTACAGGCCGAGCACAAAACGCGCAATAGCCGCTGGGCCAACACGCCATTCACCGCGGCCGTAATCAGAAAACGTTCAACGCCCATATCTTCAAGCCGGGTGATCGCGCCGGCCGCCGTATTGGTGTGTAGTGTCGACAAAACTAAGTGGCCCGTCAGTGCTGCTTGCACAGAGATTTGCGCCGTCTCAGTGTCGCGCATTTCACCAATCATGATGATATCAGGGTCCTGCCGCAGAATAGACCGCAAGGCGCGCGCAAACGTGAGATCGATCTGAGATTGCACCGGAATCTGATTAATCCCCTCTAGCTGATACTCCACCGGATCCTCCACCGTAATGATCTTCAGCGAGTCGGAGTCGAGGTTAGAGAGCGATGCATAGAGGGTGGTGGTCTTACCCGAACCCGTCGGCCCGGTTAATAACAACACGCCGTGCGGACGGCTTAACAGTGACAGATACTGCTTGAGGATGTCGGGGCTAAAACCCATCCCACTGATATCTAACTTGACACTTTGTCGATCCAAT
>CAJQKG010000135.1 GCA_905478845.1 uncultured Luminiphilus sp. | reverse complement strand
ACGAGGCGTAGAGATTAGAGAAATTATTTTCGACATGGATACCTTCGGAGGACCGGAAGATCGTATCCCGTGGGCTGAAGCCGCCATTAAAAATGCTGAAAAAGAAGTCTTACTTCATGACCGTTAATACTAGGCAACAGTGGGTTCGTTTATTGCTAAGCCTGGCGTCAGGCTCGTTAGCGATAGTGGTGCCGCTAGTCGACCTCAATGCAAGCCATCTGCTGCATCCGGATTGGTCTATGCATGCACGTTTTCATGTGCTCTGGGCGGTATTGGTTTTTTCGATGATGGGCTGGTACTCACTCTATCTACTGTGGCTAAGCCCCTGGACGATCATGACGCGCATACGGATTGTCATGGTGATGATGCTGATTATTAACAGCGCATTCCTAGCGACCACAGCCCTAAGGTCTTTTTATGGTGGCGCGCTTGCCGATGAGCACGGCGGCGTCCCTAGCCTACCTAATGGCTGGGACCCAAACCTTACGGTGGTGATCGCAACCCTGTTACTGCTTAGCCTTACAGGGTGGCTGTCGAAGGAAAAGAAAAATGGTTCAGCTTTTTAAAGAAGACATCAAGACACCAGAGGTCTTGGCATGGAAAGGAGTCCACCTATTTCATTTTAGCGGCTCATCCTGCTCGCAAAAGACTCGGATCGTCCTCAACTTAAAAGGCATTGAATGGATCTCACATCCGATTAATCTTTTAAAAGCTGAGAACTACAGCCAATGGTATCTTGGCATTAACCCTCGCGGGCTTTTACCCGCACTGGTGCACAATGGTGATGTACATATTGAGAGCAATGACATCGTCAGCTATTTGGATGAAACCTTCGACATACCAAAACTGATACCTAGCAATCACAGGGGCAGTATTTTAGAACAGCTCAATACTGAAGACGAATTACACCTGGATTTACGGACGCTAACCTTTGGTTTTTGCCTGCCTACATTTTTGACCCGTAAGCCGCCAGCGGCATTGGAGGCCCTCGAGTGCAACGAGGGGACCGTCGAGGGAAAAATCGATAGTCATAAAAAAGTTCAACTGGCCTTCTGGCGCGAACTCGCCGAACATGGTGTTACCGCAGATCAAGCAATCAACGCCGCAAAACGTTTTGAAAAAGCCTTCTCAAGCGTAGAGCAACAATTGGCAGACCAAGCGTTTCTCTACGGCGATGAAATCAGCATAGTTGATATTGTTTGGTTTATTTACGCCCATCGCCTGAGGTCGACAGGGTATCCATTCAAGCGTTTACACCCCGGTCTAACGTCCTGGTATCACGCTATGCTTGCCCGTCCGGAGATTGGAAAAGAAGTTGCTGATCCGGCCCCTCTCAGGGTCATCCGCTATCTTACACAACGCTATCAAGCGCTGACCAATTCCACCCTTGAGCAAGTCACAGGCATTTAATTTTCATTAGCATAACCCGCTTGAGCTGCTTATTTTCCTGCGTTCGCTTTTTCGCGGGCGTTGGCTAATACTTTTGTAAACGCTTCAGGCAGAATATCGGCTCGCGAGTGATCGGCAATCCGCACACAACGATTACGTAGCGTGCCAAGCCCCTCAATGGACGTAGTGAGCATATCGCCATCACGGAGATATTTGTCATCAACTGCTCCAACGCCAGCAGGGGTGCCGGTAAAAATAACATCACCTGTCTTCAGCGTGACTATTTCGGACAGATAAGCAATCAAATAAGGAATATCAAAGATCAGATCATCAACATTATCTTTCTGCCGCAGTTCTCCGCTGACATCACATTGGATTTCCATTGACTGATAGTCTTGCAAAGACTCCAGAGATGTCAGCGTCGGGCCTATGGGCCCGAACGTATCAAACGACTTTCCCAGATTAAACTGAGGAGGGGTAGCACTGAATTGCATTGGACGGTCAGAAATATCTTGGCCCACACATAGCCCTGCAACATGTTGCCAAGCATTTTCTTTGGCAATGTCCTTTCCTGGTTTACCAATGACAGCAACCAGTTCTGCCTCGTAATCAACGTAGTCACTGCGCATCTGTATATCGGCTGTTGGGCCACTTATGCAGGAGCTGTGCTTGGTGAACACCATTGGCACTGGAGGAATCGCCATAGCGGACTCTTCAGCATGATTGCGATAATTAAGGCCCACTGCGTAACAGTTTTTGGGGTTGGGAACTGGCGGGCCGAGCTCTACATCCGCAAGCTGACCAGTGGGTTCAAAATTATCTAGTTGAGCTCCGAGCACAGACAGCTCCGATAGCGCCTCAAGCGCCTGCATCGGATCGTGGGAAACATTACCCTTGCTTATTGTTGCCAGATCATAGTAATCCTCGCCGGATACTAATGCAGCCCTACCCTCGATATTTGCCAGCCTAAAACCCATGGCGTTTTCCTCTAACTCTCGTTTACAATTTTATATTAGCCATATGGCTAAAAATAAGCAAGCCAGTTTTGAAGACTCGGCGCCCCAATGGTTTCGGGGGCTAGGCCCCCGGCCGGCGATGTTGTGAGAACCCAAGCTACCTACCTCGGTCATCTCACTAACAGAATTGAATAGCGCTATGGGCATGCTGAGCGGCAGGAGACAAGTTCACAAGGCACTTTGCATAGTCGTCCTTGCTGGCTTTGATAAGCTAAGAAACACGGCTTCGCCACTACACTCGTTCATTCTTCATAGGTTGTGGCTTACAGCCCATGTCACTATTCCCACTCAATCGTGGCGGGCGGCTTCCCAGAAATATCGTAGGTGACTCTCGAGATACCCGAGATCTCATTGATGATGCGGTTAGACACCACCTCCAACAATTCATAGGGCAGATGTGCCCAGCGCGCGGTCATGAAATCGACGGTTTGTACTGCACGAATCGCGATAACGTATTCGTAACGACGAGCGTCCCCCACTACACCGACTGACTTGACCGGTAAGAAAACGGCAAAGGCTTGGCTGGTTTTGTCGTACCACCCCGATCGGTGCAGCTCTTCGATAAAAATCGCATCGGCCTGTCGTAACAAATCGGCATATTCTTTTTTCACCTCACCGAGAATGCGCACACCGAGACCAGGCCCAGGGAACGGATGGCGAAAGACCATGTCCTTCGGCAGGCCTAACGCTAATCCAATACGGCGGACTTCATCTTTGAACAATTCACGCAGCGGCTCGACCAACTCAAGCGCCATATCATCGGGCAACCCACCGACATTGTGGTGTGACTTGATCACATGGGCCTTGCCTGTTTTTGACCCCGCAGACTCAATCACATCGGGGTAAATGGTGCCCTGAGCCAACCACTTCACATCGGTGATTTTAGTGGCTTCTTCGTCGAAGACCTCAATAAACGTATTGCCAATCGCTTTGCGTTTGGCCTCGGGGTCACTCACCCCTTGCAGCTTGCCTAAGAAACGCGCTTCAGCGTCGGCTCTGATAACCCGCACGCCCATGTTTTGAGCAAACATGGCCATGACCTGATCGCCCTCATTGAGCCGCAGCAAACCGTTATCAACAAAGACGCAAGTGAGCTGATCACCAATGGCACGATGCAACAGTGCGGCCACAACCGAGGAATCGACACCCCCCGATAGCCCCAGCAGCACACGATCATTTCCCACCTGCTCCTGAACGCGCCGGATGGCATCCTCGACAATATTGGCGGGGGTCCAGAGCGCCTCACAGGCACAGATCTGTTTTATAAAGTGCGCAAAGATATTCTCGCCTTGCGTGGTGTGGGTCACCTCGGGATGGAACTGAATACCGAACCAGGGTTTATCAACGTGCGCCATGCCGGCAATCGGACAGCTGTCGGTCTCGGCAATGCGTTCAAAATCCGGCGGCAGTTGAGACACCTTGTCGCCATGACTCATCCAGACATCGAGCAGTTGTCGGCCACTGCTGTCAGTCTCATCAGCCAAATCGGCAAACAGCCCGCCCGTTGCAGTGCGGCGGATTTGCGCGTAGCCAAACTCAGACGTATCGGAACCCTCTACGCCACCCCCTAACTGGGCGGCCATTGTCTGCATCCCGTAGCAAATACCGAGCAAAGGCACATCGAGTGCAAACACAATGTCTGGGGCGCGCGGAGCGTCTGTCGCAGTGACCGACTCAGGTCCGCCTGAAAGAATAATGCCGCTGGGTACGAAGGCTCGGATATCCGTCTCATCGGTATCCCAGGGCCTGATTTCGCAATACACCCCGACTTCCCGGATACGGCGTGCAATCAGCTGTGTGTACTGTGAGCCAAAATCTAAGATCAGCAGTCGGTCGCGATGAATATCTTGTGTCACGCTGCGGGCTCCCGACTCACAAGTGAAAAATGGATCGTCAGCACGCCATCAGCGCACCGGGTAATTGGGGGCTTCTTTGGTAATCGACACATCGTGCACATGTGACTCCGACATACCTGCCGCGGTCACACGCGTAAACTGAGTGTCAGACCGCATTGCCTCCATGGTGGAGCATCCGGTGTATCCCATTGCCGAGCGCACGCCCCCCATCAGCTGAAGAATGATGGCAGAAACAGGGCCCTTATAAGGCACTCGCCCTTCAATTCCCTCAGGCACTAACTTCTCGGAGCCTAACGCCGCATCCTGAAAGTAACGATCAGATGACCCCTGGCTCTGAGACATAGCACCAATGGAGCCCATTCCTCGATACGCCTTGTAGGTTCTACCCTGAAACAACTCCACTTCGCCCGGCGCCTCTTCGGTACCCGCAAACATACTGCCCATCATCACGGCGTCTGCGCCAGCGGCCAGTGCCTTCGCCAAATCTCCAGAGAAACGCACTCCGCCGTCGGCGATAACCGGTATGCCCGAGTCGGCTAATGCAGCGGCCACATTAGCCACCGCCGAAATTTGCGGCACGCCAATACCCGTAACGATCCGCGTCGTACAAATAGAACCCGGACCAATACCCACTTTTACCGCATCGGCGCCTGCATCACGCAATGCTAGGGCAGCGTCGGCGGTAGCGATATTGCCGCCGATCACATCAATGCGGGGATACGCCTCTTTGATCAGGCGGACTCGGTCTAAAACGTTTTTTGAATGACCATGAGCGGTATCGACAACCAGCACGTCAACGCCCGCGCGCACGAGCGCTTCCGTACGCTCATCTGTATCGGGACTGGTGCCGACCGATGCCCCCACCCGCAGCTGTCCTGACTCATCTTTACAGGCATGCGGGAACGATTCAGCCTTATCAAAATCTTTAACGGTAATCAGACCCTTCAAAGTGAAGTCATCATCGATCACCAATATTTTCTCAATGCGAAATTGATGCAACAAGCGCTGCACTTCGTCTGAAGATGCGCCTTCTTTCACCGTCACCAACTGCTGCTTTGGCGTCATAATGGCCGACACCGGTTGTTCAGTATCGGTCTCGAAGCGGATATCACGCCGCGTCACGATTCCCACGAGCTGCCCTGCCTCCATGACCGGAACACCCGAAATCCCATTGGCGCGGGTGAGATCAATCAGTTGGGCAATGCTGGCGGTGCTCTCGATCGTAATAGGATCTTTGACCACCCCACTCTCGAACTTCTTCACCCGACGGACTTCTTCGGCCTGCTCGGCGATCGTCATATTTTTATGAATAATGCCAATGCCACCCTCTTGGGCGAGGGCAATGGCCAGCCTCGCCTCGGTGACCGTATCCATCGCGGCCGATACCAAGGGAATATTGAGCGGAATGTTGCGTGTTAAGCGCGTGACCAGCGAGACGTCTTTGGCTGTGACCTCAGAATAGCCTGGCAGGAGGAGCACGTCGTCGAAAGTCAGCCCTTCGTGTGCAATTCGGAGCATGTTAGCCTCGCAGTGCCCAGTTCGTAGTGTCTACGCTACTGGGTCTCCCCAAACGCGCTAGTATACAGACGGTGTGATGGTGCGACAATAATAGAAAGCGACTCTGCCCTGCCAACCCCGAAAGTGAGACCCCCTCAGACCTATGCAAACAGACCTCCCTACCCACCCGGCACTGACAGTGAGCGAGCTCAATCGCGAAGCGAAAAACCTGTTAGAACGCCACTTCGACTGGGTATGGGTTGAGGGCGAGATCAGTCAATTCACTGCCGCCAGCTCCGGTCATTGGTACTTTTCGCTCAAAGACACCGACGCGCAGGTTCGCTGTGCCATGTTCCGCCGTGCCAACGGGCGGAGCAAACTACAGCCCAAAACGGGCGACTCGGTTCGTATTCGTGCTCGAGTGACGCTCTACGAGGGGCGCGGCGAGTTCCAACTAATCTGTGAACACATCGAAGCGGCAGGCGCTGGCGCCCTGCAAATCGCCTTTGAGCAACTCAAAGCCCGATTATCTGAAGAGGGCTTGTTTGCCAGCGAACACAAGCACTCTATTCCAAACGACGCAGAACACGTGGGTATCGTGACCTCTGCCACGGGTGCTGCCTTGCAGGATATTTTGACGATCCTCGAGCGACGCAGCCCGCATACTCGAGTCTATGTCTTTCCGGTGCCCGTACAAGGAGACGGCGCAGCACAACGGATCGCCGATGCGATTAGCCAAGCCGACCAGCTCACAAGAGATGGCAAGATTCGTCTCGACGTTTTAATTGTCGGACGGGGTGGCGGATCTCCCGAAGATCTCTGGGCATTCAATGAAGAGGTCGTCGCGCGGGCGCTCTTTGCTGCGAGCCTGCCAAGTGTGTCTGCGGTCGGCCATGAAATCGATTTTAGTATTGCTGATCTCGTCGCAGACACCCGGGCCGCCACACCATCGGCTGCCGCCGAATTGGTATCGATCGACCAAAACGAATTACTGCAACACGTTGATCAGCTGTCGATCAGACTGGATCGCGCCGTCAGTCGGTCAATCACCGACATCGCCGACCAGCTTAGCGCGGTCAAAAAACGTATTCGCCATCCCGGTTATGCACTCAGCCAACACCGCAAAACACTATTGCAACTGAGCGGGGCCTTACAGCGCACGACTGAGCGGCACATCACGACGCGCTTGGCCAAAACAGAACAATTGATGACACGACTGGCAGCGCAGCATCCCCAACAACAACTGATGCGCCACCGCGGTGAGAACACTCGCCTACAGCATCAGTTACTGCTGCAAATTAAACAAAGGCTTCAAAGCGTCAAGGCGCAGACGCTTTATCAACACAAACTGCTGCAATCACTGGGGCCCGAGCAAACGCTTAACCGCGGCTACGCGATCGTGACCGACGCCCAAGGCAATTTACTCAAGGACGCGGGCACTAGGCAACGAGGCGATGAGATATCGATCCGCCTTCAGGAAGGGAAACTAATCGCTGAGGTCACCGGGCACGCGCAGAAGTAAACTCGCGCTGGTACAGAACGCTTTAGTATTTTGCGGGTAGTCGCGTATTAATGATGATGTGACGACCTTCAAACCGAATGTACTCTCCGATCGTCAGGTCCTTCAAAATTCTTGCTACCATCTCGCGCGAGGCGCCGACTCGATCAGCAATATCCTGCTGGGTCAGCTTGTCGGGGATGAACAGCGTGCCATCACCCCGCTCTTCTGCCAGATCCATCAACACATTAGCAACACGGCCGTAAACATCTTGCAGCGCCAAACTTTTGACATCCGCCGTCAGCTTTCGGACGCGCCCCGCCAGGTTACTGATGAGTTGCTTCACCATGCCTGGATGATCTGACAACACGCCGGAGAAGTCTTCTTTCATGACAATACGAAATTCTGATTTCTCTACCGTACGGACAGAAGCAGATCGCGTGGAGTCATCTAATAGCGCCAACTCACCAAAATAGTCGCCTGGCCCCAAGGTGTTCATGATGAACTCTTTGCCATTTTTGTCGCTGCAATACACTTTGACCTTGCCCGACTCAATCACAAACAGCGAGTCAGCGGGGTCGTTTTCGTGAATGACCACGGTATTCTTAGGGAATGCTCGGGTAGTGCTACTGCCTTCTAACGCTCGTAATTCATCGTCAGAAAGACCGTGAAAAATTTCCACTTGATCCAACATAACACCTGTGCCTCTTACTCTCCCCAAGTTAGTGCGATACTAACCCATGAAATGCCTATCGCCTATCCCTGTAGGTGACAGACCATTCACGCAGCAATCAGCATCGGTATACTCCGGCCACGGTATACTCAATCAGCATTATGGCGGGGACAGGCGTCGTGGAAACAGCATCGGAACAACCAGAACAGTGGGCCGGCCGTATTCTGGCTTCTGCAGCGCCACTGCTTGAGGCAGTCAAGCGTCCCACCGTGACGGTTGAAAGCCCCATGAGCGGCGATGTTGAAGCGCTGCAAGATGCGGTGTCTCGCGTGCAACAATTACTGGCGACTCCCTCAGCGGACTTTAGTCACGATCTATTGAATCTGATCGGTGCTATCCGCGGTTATGCGGAAATGCTTTACGAGGAGATAGAGCTGCTGCATCCCGCGCTGAAGACTGCTTTGCCGGCCTTGCTGTCAGCGGTGGAGAGTTCGCAGACCGCACTAGACGCGTCAGGGTCCACTTTGGTCACCGCCAAGATGGAAGCGCCAGGCGTGATATTGGCAGTAGACGATATGCCTGAAAATCGAGAGTTGATCAGTCGTCTTTTATCACGCGCCGGACACACTGTTATTTCTGCTGTGTCAGGCGAAGAGGCATTGGAACTACTGGAAACACGCGGCGTTGACGTTGTATTG
>CAJQKG010000134.1 GCA_905478845.1 uncultured Luminiphilus sp. | reverse complement strand
GCCACGATGAAGACCATGAAGGTGATCACGATGAGGACCACGAAGGTGATCATGATGAAGCCGTGGAATATGACCCGTTTTCATTTAGCGACGAGGTATTCAGCGCGGCGGCTACGTTAAGGCGAGACCTCAATGAACATGCCTCCTTGTCCCTCGGCTTAGCCAGTGTGAGCAAGACACCTTCGGCGGTTGAGCTGTTTATGAACGGTGAGCACCTTGCTAGCAGTCGTTATGAGGTCGGTGACGTCAATCTCGATACTGAACGCTCTGACAATATTGATCTTGCCTTCACTTTTGATTCACACAATTGGTTTGGTTCGGCATCGGTGTACTACAACCGGGTCGATAACTACATATACCTGCGCGATGAGTTAGAAGAAGAACACGAAGCGCATATGGGCGAAGACCACGAGGACGAGCACGGAGAGCACGGTGACCACGGAGGTTTGATTCTGTCTGAGTACACTCAGCAGGATGCGGATTTCACCGGTTATGAGATCGAGGTTGGTGCGCGGTTCGCCTTACCCCGGGGAGAGTTCGAAGTGACACTGGGGCGCGACGAAGTCGATGCTGAGTTCACGGATGGACGTGCGGTACCGAGGATTGTGCCCGCTCGTAATAGGTTGACGGCGCGTTATACGCTGGATGACTTCTCCGCCAAGCTGTTGGTCAAGGATGTGGAGCGACAAACTGATGTGGCGATGGGTGAGACGGTGACGGAGGGCTTCACACTCGTCAATGCCGATGCCTCATGGTCTTATGGCTTCAACGATTCAACGCGGCTCACGTTAACGGCTTTTGCGCGGAACCTGACCGATGAGGTGTCTCGTAATCACACGTCCTTCGTGAAGGATCAGGTGCCGTTACCCGGCCGCAATATCGGCGTCCGTGTTCGCCTTGCGTTTTAGCAAGGCATTTGAGCACAGTAGCAGCTGACCGGGCCTCTGGCGTCGCGATCAGCTGAGTTGGGTGCGCCTCGCGGCGTTAATGCGTTGCGAGTGTGCCTGCTTCCACCCGATTCATATGGGTTGTCATTTGTTGCACGAGTAACGGAATGACCTCTTCGGGCATGTCGTGAGCCATCCCCGATACAATGCTGAATGCGGATCCTTTGATCAATGAGGCAGTATGTTCACCATGTTCGGGTGGCACCAAACCGTCATCTGCGCCATGAATGACCAGCGTAGGGGCTGAAATCGTTGCGACTTCGGCTGAGCGATCACCTACTTTAAATATCGCCATGAGATGCCGCTGCATCGACTCAGGATAAAACCCCCGGTCACGAATAGCTTGCTCTCGATCTGCGGCTGCCTCGCCGATGGCGAGATTGCGTAACCTTTGCTCTGCCTCTTCAGTTGGAGGTGGCAAATGCGGTGCGCCAGTGGTCGACATGATCGATATGAGACTCTGGGTTTTTTCAGGGTGTCGAGCCGCAACAATCTGCGCGATCATTCCGCCCATTGAGGCGCCGATAATGTGGGCTTGATCGTAGCCGACTGCCGTCATCAGTCCGGTAATATCGGTTGCCATGTCATTCAGGGTGTAGGGCGCGTTCACTGAGAAACCCAGTTTGTATTTTAGTAATTCCCACCAAAGCGTCGGCTGCCCCCAGTCATCGAAGCGGGTCGACGCGCCGGTATCACGGTTGTCCAGTAGAAGAACCTCGTATCCTTGGGCAGCCAAACCCGAGATCAATGCATCGCCCCAAGCGATATTGGAGCCTCCAAGACCCATAATAACGACTGCTTTTGGCCTGTCAGGGTGTTCCTCGACAATCCGATAAGCGATTTCAAGTTGCCCCACTGATGCGATCTCTAACGGATAGCTATCAAGATAGGTATGGGAATACTCCGCTTGCGATGCCAGCGGCAATAGCAGCCAAAACAGAGTGCAGACCAGAATCCTCATGGGACCTCACAAAATAAAATAATAGCGAGTATACGGACGATAGCCCTGATCTGATGACTACTGGGATAACTTATCGTCATGCCGCGCTGCTGAGGTTTGCTGCCAGCTCATGGGTGATAGGCTCATTCGCTGTGTTTTGTGGCGGTTCAGCAAACCCAGTGCAGCTTCTTGCTCGACGATAGGATTCTTGAGCTGAGTCAGTCTGATCGGCGCTGTACTTTTTGCCCAATACCCCTACCATGGAGCGCTTGCAGCGTGATGTAGCGCTTAATGCCATACCGTTTTGCTACTTTTTTGTTTGGCTGACGCGGTTTTGCCGTGACGCAGACGATCCCTTGGAAAATCTATGAATAACGCAGCGCCAGTTAAACATCATCCAGCGGTTAGCGATGACATCCTGCTTGATAGCGGGGCACGTGACCCGGTTTATCAAGAAATTTATCCGCGCTTGGACGGGTTCAAGCTCGGTGCCACCACCGCGTGGACAGCCGGACAGCCCTTTGATTTTTATCGACGTATGCGAGACGACGCGCCAGTGATGTGGTCGCAAGTCAAAAAACCCGCCTCGGGTTTTTGGTCGGTCACCCGCTATGACGATGTCAAACAGGTTGAGCTGAACCCACAGATTTTTTCGTCGCAGCGCGGCAGCATGAATATGAGCGTGCTGTCTAATCCTAAAGGCAAAGCGGAGCGCTTAATGTATGCCGCTTATAATTCACTCATTAACCTCGATGCAGATCTTCACCGAGATTTACGAACGCAACAGGCGGCGTTTTTCTTTCCGACCTATATTGAAACGCTCAAGCGACGGGTGGGCGAAAAGATTGATGCGCTGCTCGACAATATGGAACGCCAGGGTCCGGTAGTCGATTTTGCCAAGCTGTTTTCTATTGAGCTCCCCATGTTTACGTTATGCGAAATGCTGGGCGTCGATGAAGATGATCGCGCCGATATCATTAAGTGGATGCACTATCTTGAGTTGGCGCCACAGTTTATTACCCACCCGGTCAGAATGTTGTTATCTGAACCCACGTTTCCCTTCCGCTTCGAAAAGATGCTCCACGATATGTTCAGTTTCGGCGAGCGCGTCATGGCAGATCGTATTCAGAACCCCCGAGAGGATCTGTTGACGACGATCGCCAATGCCACACTGGGCGATAAGCCGATGTCGCAGAGTTACCTAGATGGTTCTTGGTTGCTGATTATCTTCGCTGGGAATGATACGACCCGTAATTCTCTCTCGGGCACTATTCGATTGCTGACTGAGTTCCCGGATCAGCGTCAAATGGTCATTGATGACCCATCACTCATTGAACGCATGAGTCATGAAGCATTGCGGATGGTATCGCCGGTAATGCACATGAGGCGCACGGCTGTAGAAGACACCGAAGTGGCCGGGCAGCGCATTGCTCAAGATGAGAAGGTGATTATGTGGTACGGCGCAGCCAATAGAGATCCCACGGTTTTCCCTGATCCTGATGTGTTTGACCTGACCCGACCGAATGTCGATAAGCATCTCGCCTTTGGCCATGGTGCTCATCGCTGCCTAGGCAATCGAGTGGCGCAGATGCAGCTCAAAATGGCGTATGAGCGGATTCTTGAGCGTTTCCCTAATATTCATTGGACAGGGAAGCAGAAGATTGAGCCCATCATCCTGGTTCATGCGATATCCAGCCTGCAAGTCAATCTCTATGGCAAGGATGGCAAACGTCCCGTGCAGGTGGCTGTCGCGAAGTAAGGGGTGGTTTTCTGATAATGGCGAGTATCGCACCTTCATGACGAGGGGCGCTGGCCGGGTGGAAGACAGACGGACAGTGATGCGGTTAGTCCGCTGCGCCCTCCAGCGCTTCTAGTGTGACTTGCTGCGCGAGCCACTGCTCCTCTAGCGCAGCGTACTCTCCCTTCAAGGTGGCCTCTTGTTGGATGAGTGCTTGCAATAAGTGCTTTTGCTCGTCGTGATACAGGTTTTCATCACTGAGCTGAGACTGAAGCGCTGCTAGCTGCTCTTGGCACTGTTCCATTGCCGCCTCAATGCGGCTGATCGCCTTGGCGATGGGTTGTCGCTTCGCCTTTGCCGTTGCGGTTAATTGACGCTGATGTTTTTTGCTCGTACCTGACTGTGTTGCGTCAACGCCGCTGACCGTAGGGTGCTCCATAGGGGCCTGCAACGCCGGGCGACTGTTGACTGATGAGATCACCCACTTTTCATAGCTGGGGATATCACCATCGTATTCTGTGAGCTGCCCGTCGTCGACTAAGAGCAGTTGATCGACCACATTACGCAAGAGATGACGATCGTGACTGACTAATATGATGGCGCCAGTATAGTGCTGCAAGGCCAACTCCAATGCATGGCGCATCTCGAGGTCTAGGTGGTTGGTGGGCTCGTCTAGTACCAGCACATTGGGGTCCTGCCAGACAATTTGTGCCAGCGCAAGACGCGCTTTTTCTCCACCCGAAAAAGGCCGAATCGCTTCCTTGGCTCGCTCGCCTTTAAAATTGAACCCGCCCAAGAAATCCATCAGCGACTGCTCTCTCGCTGTTGGTGACAATCGCTGCAGATGGAGGAGGGCACTCGCCTCCATATCTAATACTTCCAATTGCTGTTGATCAAAATAACCAATGCGGAGATGCGCACCAATCGTGCGTTCCCCTTGCAGCGCGGCAAGGTCGCCGGTCAGGCTTTTTAATAACGTCGATTTACCCGCACCGTTCTTACCTAACAGACCAATACGATCGCCAGGGCTCAAAGATAAGTTGACGTTCTTCAAAATAATTTTTTCGTCGTAACCTAAGTTCGTCTGAGCCAGCACCAGCAGCGGATCACTCGTTTTCCCAGGGGTTGGAAAGGCAAAGCTAAAGGGTGAATCAACGTGTGCGGGGGCGACTAGCTGCATACGCTCCAATTCTTTAATGCGAGATTGGGCTTGCCGTGCTTTCGTTGCTTTTGCCTTAAAGCGTCGGACGAAGTTTTCAATATCAGAAATTCTCCGTTGTTGCTTTTCAAAGGAGGCTTGTTGCTGCAAAGCACGTTCTGCCTTCTGTCGCTCATAGTCAGAATAGCCGCCTCGATACGCATCGAGCTGTTGATTTTCAATTTTAATAGTGCGATCACAAGTCGCGTCGATAAAATCTCGATCGTGAGACACCATGAGCAGCGTGCCTTGATACGACTTGAGCCAATTCTGTAGCCAAATGGTGGTATCGAGGTCGAGGTGATTAGTCGGCTCGTCCAGCAAGAGTAATTCAGAGGGGGTCATGAGTGCTCTGGCTAAGTTCAATCGAATACGCCAGCCTCCTGAGAAACTATTCATGCCTGACTGCAGCTGCTCATGCTGAAAACCCAAGCCCAGTAACAGCCGTTCTGCACGTCGATCAGCACTGTAGCCATCGAGTATTTCCATTTCCTGATGGAGTGAGGCCGACTGCACATAGTCTTCTTCGGCGTCCGATTTTTCGAGGGCTTTTAACACACGATAAAGCTCGGCATCCCCCGCCAGTACATACTGCAGTGCTGATAGCTCACTCGCCTCAACTTCTTGCGCCATGTGGGAGATGCGGAGCCCGCGAAGCCCCCTAATATCACCGCTATCGACCGATAGTTCGTCTAATAGCAATGCAAAAAAACTGGATTTTCCTGACCCGTTCGCACCAATTAGCGCAATTTTTTGCCCCGGTTGCAGTGTGATTGAAGCCTCTGCAAAGAGGAGCTTTTTACCCCTGCGAAGACTCACGTCATTAAAAATAATCATTGTTCTATCGTTGCTCTTGAAGTTGAGCCCGCCATAGCGCGGCATATTTCCCGGACGCATCGAGAAGCGCTGAGTGGGTACCCTGCTCAACCACGCTACCTGCATGCATGACGATAATTTGATCAGCATCGATGATCGTGGAGAGTCGATGGGCAATGACCAATGTCGTCTGTCTCCCGGCCAAGGCTTTAAACGCCTTGAGCACGGCCTGCTCCGAGTGACTATCAAGGCTAGACGTTGCCTCATCAAAGATCAGAATGTGAGCTTGCTTGAGCACAGCCCTGGCGATCGCCACGCGTTGACGTTCGCCACCGGAAATTTTGAGGCCTCGTTCCCCGACCAATGTGTCCAAGCCATCGGGTAACCGCTCAACAAATTCCGTTAAGTGTGCCGCGTCGACCGCTTGGTTAATCTCTGAGTCTGTCGCAGTGGGTCGACCGTAACGGATATTTTCTCGGAGCGAATCGTTGAAGAGAACGCAGTCCTGAGGAACAACCGCAATGGCTTTTCTGAGGGAAGGAAGGTTGATCTCTCTAATATCGGTTCCATCAATTTTGATAGCGCCTTGAATGGGGTCATAAAATCGAAACAGCAGCTTGCTGACGGTGGATTTCCCCGCGCCACTGACGCCGACCAGCGCGACGGTTTGGCCACCTTTGATATGCAAGTTAAAGTCTTTCAGTACCATTTCGCTCTCCCGATAGGAGAATCCGATGTGACTAAATTGAATGTCGCCAGCTAACAGCGCTAAGTCGGGAGCGGCTGAGTGAGGTGCAATAGTAGGCTGTTCCTCAAGCACCTTAAAAAGCCGTTCAATATTGGCCAGCGCGGCTTTTATTTCGCGGTAGACAAAGCCCAAGAAACCCAGCGGTAAAAATAATTGCAGCATGAACTGATTGATGAGGATGAAGTCGCCAAGCGACATATCGCCTGCGCCGACCGACAGCGCCGCCATGCCCAGCATGAGCGTCTGGCTAACCGCAATGATGAGCGCCTGGCCCGCATTTAAAGCAAACAAGGACAGTCGGTTCTTTCGCCGCGCCTGCTCCCAGATGTCGAGGGCAATATCATAGCGTCCCGCTTCGAACGGTTCGTTATTGAAGTACTTGACCGTTTCATAGTTGAGCAGGCTATCGACTGCGCGAGTTTGGCTGTCAGAATCCGCACGATTCACCTCGCGAACGTATTGGGTTCTCCAGCTAGTTGCCCGAAATGAAAAGCTGCCATAGGCCATCACCGACAGTAAGACAACGAGCGCATACTTGGCGCCATAATTAACCCAAAGGATGATGGCCACCATCGCGATTTCGAATAGTGTTGGCGCAATATTGAAAATGAAAAACCGCAGTAGAAAGCTAATACCGTCGGTGCCCCGCTCAATATCTCTTGCCAGCCCCCCGGTACGCCGGTTGAGGTGATATTCGAGATCCAAACTGTGCACATGTTTAAAGGTACTCAGACTGATCTCGTGCATCGCTTTTTCTGTTACCCGCCCAAATAAGGTATCGCGGATTTCTCCAAATAGCGTGGTGGTCAGCCTCGCCGCGCCATAAGCGAGCACTAGTATGAGGATCGCTTGTATTGCCAGCTGAGTTGGGTCGGCATCGAGGCCATCAACCAAGGCTTTTAATAAAAAGGGGATATACATTAGCGCGACTTTTGCGCCTAGCAAACACAGTAGGGCGAGCCCCACGCGGCCGCGATTTTTTAACAAAATAGGCGAGAGTCGCTGCCAGAGTTTGGGTAGCAACAGACGACTCCCTATCACTGTATCGTCAGCATAGTGCTGGCTACGCATAGTGCGGATGTCCTAATAACGGGTCTGACGAAAGGTCCAAACAACGCTCATTGATGGAAAGATCACCGGATTTAAATAACCGGATTTAAATAACCGGATTAAAAATACGAACCTGAGCGCTGAACGCCTAGTATCGCAAACGAGACGCCGAGGACGGTAGCACTAACTGCCGTTAAAAGTTGGCGCTGATTCGATGCCCCCCTCTGCTGTGGCGCGAAGCTCCAAGACCGTCAGTCTAATAAACGGGTTCAGATGACGAGGGGTCCGAGGCGCTCTGCAGTGGATCCTCGTAATCTGATTGGTGGGGCCGCAGATCGCTGAGACCCCAATTTTCGGTAAATCGTGTGGTTGTGGCCCAAAGGTGGTCACCAAATAAGAAAGGTTTAAAAGGCGGAATGCCGGCAAGCGGCAGGGGCGTAATCAGCGTATCCGGGGCAGGCTCTAAGAAAAAGGGAATCGAGAAGCGCTCGCTGTGAACCGCACCCACGCCATGCCGCGTGGCCTTGATCAGCCCACCTGTCCAACGCTCCAGTAAACCACCAAAATTGACGACCAATGTCCCTTCTTCCGCGGGAATACGCATCCAGTGCCCCTGCTCTGCTTGCACTTCCAGGCCCAAAGCACCGTTAACGGGGGCCAGTAATGTGAGCAATCCTGTGTCCACATGTGCGCCCCGTGTGGTTTTTAAGGCGTCGCTGATGGGCAAGTCGTCCCGCGGGATGTAACGCAGTAATCTAAGCGTCGAAATACCCTCAGTGAAGGCGTCTCTGAACACCGTCGGTGAAATACCGAGGCTTCGTGATAGTGATGCTAATAACGCTGATCCAATCGCCTCCATCGCTGAGTAATAGCGACCCGCTACTGCGCGAAAGTGGGGTAAAGCGGCATCGCTAGGTAACGGAGTCGGCTCAAGCAGCACATCTTTCGTCGGATTTGGCAGCCCCCGGACTATATCGGGGCCTATTTCAAAACCCTCGCGACTGAGTGTGGGTCCCGAATGTAATGGGAACCAACCGCGGTAGAGGTTGGGATTATCGGGTTCAAAATTACGCTTCCACAGTCTGCGCTGCGCCTCCGCTGGGAGGGTGAATAACGTCGTCAGGGTGTGCTTAGCGGAGGCGCCAATATCGGCCGCATGAGGTAAGCCGGTAATCGTCATAAAACCGAGTGTCGTGGCCGCTTCAAACACAGCGAGATCGGTTTCTGCGAGCACATTATCTGAGCGACTGTCTGTATCGAACAGTGCTGCAATATTGATGGTAGGAATCACTCTATCGACCACATTACGCGTTTAAAACAGGGTGTTAATCGACCGTAAAGTAGCACCTCTATGAACGTTTTTATAGACGATCTCGGTGTCACTCCATCTACTTTCGTCAATAAAGTCGAACGAGGAGTTTTCCCGATGGCATTTTGGCTGACCCGTCGGCCGTTTCTGTTGCCGGCATGAGTGAGGACCGATCGAATGGCGCGGGCGATTAGGGTCCTTCTCGGTGAGTTAATAGTCATGCGCACCTCCGTAGCGTCACAGCGGTCGATCGCACTGACTGCGTGAGTCGATCGAATAGTTTGCATCGAATAGGCGTCGAATAAAACTGGTGCCAATAGTGGTGACGTAGCACAATCTGGCCTGACAACTTCAAAGAGATCGATAGATAAAATGACTGCACCCACAGATCACGCACTCACCCGGGATAGCCTGTACGGCATTACTCCAGAGCCAACCTATGGCGGCATGTTGAGCTTTATGCGGCGCCGTTACTCGAGGGACTTAAGTAACGTTGATGTGGCGGTGATGGGTATTCCATTTGATTTAGCGACGACCGCTCGACCGGGTACCCGTTTTGGGCCGCGCTCTGTTCGTGAGGCGTCAGCGTGCCTTGCATGGGAAGAGAAAGTAATGGGGTGGGGCTTTAACCCGCTCGATGACTTGGCGGTGGTGGATTATGGAGACTGCTTTTTTGATTCAGGTAACCCCGCTGATGCACCTCAAGCAATCTACGAATGTGCACGCGATATTCTCGCGACTGATACAGCACTGTTATCGTTGGGTGGGGATCACTTTGTCTCGTATCCATTGCTGCGCGCCCATGCGGAGAGGTATGGCGAGTTAGCGCTCATTCATTTTGATGCGCATTCAGATACCTGGGCTGAAGAGTCTGAGCGCATAGATCATGGCACCATGTTTTATCACGCCGCTCAGCAAGGGCTCGTATCGCCTGCGCATTCTGCGCAGATCGGATTGCGCACGTACAATGATCAAGATCATGGTTTTCATATTTTTGATGCGCCGGCGGTGCATGATCTGCAGCCCGCTGAGTTGGCGGCGCAAGTCAAAAAGATCGTCGGGGATCGTCCTTGTTACCTCACTTTTGATATCGATTGCCTTGATCCCAGTTTCGCGCCGGGCACGGGAACCCCAGTGGTGGGTGGACTGTCAACGCATCAGGCGCTGCAAATTCTGCAGCATTTAAAAGGTATTCAGTTAGTGGGTATGGATGTGGTTGAGGTCGCGCCCGCTTATGATGTGGGGGACATCACATCGTTAGCAGCGGCGACGATTGCGCTTCATCAGTTATGTTTGCTCGCTTGGAAGCGACATCATTGAGACCTCCGGTGGGCGTGCAGAGCTTCGCCTGCCGTGGAGGGTGATGCGAGGGAACTTATGGCGTCCGGATGCTTTATCAGTAGTGATGAATTGGATTAAGTCATTCCGTTGACAAAAGAGGGCGTTAGCCCCTCCTTTATTCCACGATCAAGATGACCAGAGATATGAGTTATTCTAATATCGAGTGAAGGATGCGGTATGGGCTCATCAATGCATAAACCATCAACGCGACATGCGTGGTGGGCACTGGCGTTATTAACGGCCACTTACACCTTTTCCTTTGTCGATCGGCAAATTGTGAATCTTTTAGTGGATCCGATTCGAGCTGATTTTGGACTGTCAGATTCACAGGTTAGTTTTCTACAGGGGCTCGCTTTTGCGCTGCCTTATGTGCTGTTGAGTATTCCGGTCGGAAGAATTGTTGATCGCGCTAATCGTATCCGGGTGCTGATCGTCGGCATCCTTATCTGGACTGCGAGTTGCATGCTCTGTGGCACAGCGAAAAGTTTT
>CAJQKG010000133.1 GCA_905478845.1 uncultured Luminiphilus sp. | reverse complement strand
GACATGGGTGGTGAGGAATGGCTTGGTGGCTTTTTCTGCCCTTGTCACGGCTCCAAGTTCGACTTAGCAGGCCGTGTGTACAAGGGTGTGCCGGCGTCGGCTAATTTAGAAGTTCCCCCTTATTCTTTTGAAGGCGACAACGTACTAGTGATTGGCGTTGACACGGAGGCAGTCTAATGGAAAAGGCACTGACAGGTCTGGTTTCTTGGATTGATGCTCGTCTCCCACTGACGAGAACGTGGAATACTCATATGGCTGAGTATTACGCGCCCAAGAATTTTAATTTGTGGTACTTCTTTGGTGTGTTTTCGTTGTTGGTGCTGGTGAATCAGCTGCTCACCGGTATTTGGTTGACGATGAGCTATACGCCCTCCTCAGAGGAGGCATTTGCCTCGGTTGAGTACATCATGCGGGATGTGGATTACGGGTGGCTCCTGCGCTACATGCACTCCACCGGAGCGTCGGCATTTTTTATTGTGGTGTATCTGCACATGATGCGCGCGTTGATGTATGGATCCTATAAAAAGCCGAGAGAGTTAATTTGGGTTTTCGGCATGATGATCTTCATTGTTTTGATGGCCGAAGCGTTTGTAGGCTATGTCCTGCCTTGGGGTCAAATGTCCTACTGGGGTGCGCAGGTGATCATTTCGCTCTTTGGCGCTATACCCGTTGTGGGTGACGATATCGTGACGTGGATCAGGGGCGATTATTTGCTCTCTGGTATAACACTGAATCGGTTTTTTGCCTTGCATGTCGTGGCCTTGCCCATCGTTTTATTAGCCTTGGTGGTGCTGCATATTTTAGCGTTGCACGAGGTGGGCTCGAATAATCCAGATGGTGTTGAAATCAAAAAGACCAAGGACGAAAACGGTGTGCCGCTAGACGGCATCAAGTTCCATCCTTATTACTCAGTCCACGACGTTCAAGGGATCGCGGTTTTTCTGTTCTTCTTTTGCGCGGTGATCTTTTTCGCGCCTGAGATGTCTGGGTACTTTTTAGAGTTTGCCAACTTTGAAGAGGCTAATGGGTTAAAGACTCCCGCGCATATTGCACCGGTGTGGTACTTCACGCCATTTTATTCAGTATTGCGTGCTGTTCCCGATAAATTTTGGGGCTTCGTCTTCTTCGCTGCTTCGGTTGTGATTCCCTTTGCACTGCCGTGGCTCGATCGGAACCCGGTCCGTTCTTGGCGTTATCGCGGTATGTTGAACCGGGTGATGTTGCTGCTATTTGTGGTCTCCTTCATCATTTTGGGTGTGTTGGGCGTGAAGTCTCCAACCCCGGAACGGACGGTGCTGGCACAAATCTGCACTATTTTTTACTTCCTGTTTTTCCTCGCGATGCCGTGGTGGTCAAAACTCGATCGCACGAAGCCTGAACCTGAGCGCGTGACGATGAACGGCGGTATGAATGTGTGGCAGAGTATTGCCACCTTAGGGTTGATCGGTGTGTTGGCGTTTTTGCCCCTCAAAGTAGTGGGAGCGGAGTCCGCTTATAACTGCGGTACGATACCTTGCGATGCGTTTGAGGCCGATCAGAGCGACCAGCCTTCGTTACAACGTGGCGCTGCCCTGTATGCCAGCTACTGCATGGGATGTCATTCGTTACAGTACGCTCGGCACAATCGGGTAGCGCGTGATCTGGGTATTCCCGAGGACCTTTATAAGGCAAATCTCGTATTTGATCCCGAAATTAAGCTGGGTTCATTAATGACTAACAGTATGGACAAAGGAGACGCTAAGGTTTGGTTCGGTGCCACGCCGCCAGACTTGTCCCTGATCTCTCGTGCACGACAGCCGGAGTGGTTGTACACCTACCTCCGCGCTTTTTATCAGGACGATCAAAGGCCGTATGGCGTTAATAACCGGGTTTACCCCAATGTTGGTATGCCTCATGTGCTGATGGAACTACAGGGTTTATCGAGTTGTCTGGATGCACAAGGGCAGCCTGCTGATAAAGCGGCGCATTGTGAAACGGTAGAAGTGGCGGCCGCGGGTGTGATGGCACCTGAGCAATTTGATGGTGCGATGTATGACCTGGTTAATTTTTTGGCTTATACCGCCGAGCCCTATAAGGCCGATCGACTGAGGATAGGAACCTATGTGTTGCTATTTTTGGTTCTCTTTTTCATCTTCGCTTGGCTATTGAACCGAGAATATTGGAAAGACGTGCACTAAAACCCTCCAAAGTACCGAGGGACGTTTTTTGCCGCCGTTTGAGTGGTAGACTACGCCCTCCTTTACTCAGTTGAATACACATGCCAGATGATGCTTCGGGGATCGTTTCTAAGCGTTCCTCCATGACCTTGTTCTCAGATAATACTTGCCACTATAGCCACCGCGTGCGCTTGGTATTGGCAGAGAAAGGGGTGACCGTTGAGTTGGTCGAGTCCGAGAATGGTGCGATTTCGCCAGAATTGAGTGAGCTCAACCCTTATAGCAGTATGCCCACGCTGGTCGATCGAGAATTGGTGTTGTACGAATCGAAAGTCATGATGGAATATCTCGACGAGCGCTTCCCTCATCCGCCCTTGCTGCCTGTGTATCCCGTGGCGCGCGCCGAGAGTCGTTTGTTTGTCTACCGTATCGAGAGAGATTGGTCCACATTGGTGGATGCTATCCAGTCTTCGCGCAGTGACAACGTCGTGACCAAATCGAGCAAAGAACTGAAAGAGAGCTTAATGGCTGTGGCACCGATATTTGCCGAAAAGCCATTTTTCATGAGCGAAGAGTTTTCATTAGTGGATTGCTGTGTCGCCCCTATTCTTTGGCGGCTTCCCGCTCTGGGCGTAGACATCCGGGTGAGTAAGCAGTCAAAGCCGCTGTTTGATTATATGGAGCGCTTATTCCACCGCGAAGCGTTTCAGGAAAGCCTCACCATTCAAGAACGAGAGATGCGTCCATAGGGCCGCATGCTCTTTTGACCTCTAGCCGCCCTTATATTATCCGCGCTATCTATGAGTGGATTATCGATAATGCCTGTACGCCGCACCTGTTAGTCGATGTTCATTATGACGGGGTAAATGTGCCCCAAGCTTATGTGACGGATGGGCAGATTGTGCTCAATATATCGCCCAATGCAGTGGTCGGCCTAGAGTTGGGTAACGAGCTGGTGACATTCAACGGTCGATTCGGTGGGGTTGCGACCGATATTATGGTGCCGACTTTAGCGATCCTTGGCATTTACGCGCGGGAAAATGGTCAAGGCATGGTGTTTGACGAGGTGGAAGCGCCCGACGAGCCTCCGGAGCCGCCCGCCGGTCGTGGTCGCCCCAGCCTCAAAGTCGTTAAGTAGTCGGCGCAATAATAATTTCGAACAGCTGCACGACTCGCGTCACGCCCCCCACCTCAGCAGCCTCCAATGCGCTGCGATCTGCCTCTGCTGCGGTCACCAAACCCATGAGATAGACAACCGCGTTCTCGGTCACCACCTTAACGCGCCTGCCCGGTGTATCCGAGCTGGCGAGCAACTTTGATTTTACTTGTGTCGTAATCCAAGTGTCGTTGGTGCGGGTGCCGGCACTGGTTGCCGGGCCTACCTCGAGTTCATTGTAGATACGACGGACCGCTTCCAAGTCGCGTGTGACTTCGGTGGCCAGTGCCTTGAGCGCCTCTGAGGGCACTTGGCCTGCCAACAAGATAAATCCATTGTAAGAGACGATGCTGAGATGCGCCTGATCATAGGCCTCGTCGGCCGCGTTGATGTTAACCATTGCTTTGGTTTCGATACTTTCATCCGCCATCTGCTGGGCGAAGGTTCGTTCTCCTGGATCTTCCTCGATCGGGCCCGCTCCCGCGCTTGACATGACCGTACCGCAACCACTGAGTAGGCCAAAGGTGAGTCCAAGCGGTAGGATAAGTCGGAGGATAGTTCGCAGTGCGAGTCGCGCTATCATCATAATTCAGGTCTCCATGGGGCCGAAGGTATGAGTGTCAATTAAGCGGGCAAGGCACACCGCTAGGGTGTGATTGACCGCGAGCGTTGTTTCGATCGATTCCTGCGCTAAATTGACGCTAATACCGGGACCTCGATTGCCTATCCAGATCAGAGAGACTTGTCTTTGCTCCGCTATTATTGCCAGTCGCTGTATGTCTGGCGCGTGCAAGGTCGCTGCGAAGACCACCCCAACATCACCCGCTTGGCCAAGCGCTTGGAGCTGCTGGCTAACCCAACCCACGCCTTGGTCGGTAGATTCGATCTGGTGCGTCGCGAGTTCCACTACGGGTAGGCTCGGGCGTTCCCGCCATATCCCCTGCTGGAGCAGGCTGGTCAGTGCGGTTGCACTGGCACGATCGGCGCCTAAACCAATACTGAATAGTTTTTGATCGGCGAGGATAGCCTTAGCCAGCAGTTCCATGGCGTCACCTAGTGTGTCGGCAATCGCATCCACCGCCAAGCTGGAGGCTTCCAAGTGCCTTTGGAAAAAGCTGGCAATGATAGTGTAAACGTCCACAGGTCTTCCGCTTGTCTCGACAAAAATGAATCAGTTAAACGCAGCTTGAATCCAACGTGGATCGGTTGTTGCCGCATTCCCATCATAAGCGATTACATCAAAGCGACAAGGGTGATGCGACCACTGCGGATTTTGTTGCAAAAATAGACTCGCGCAGCGCACCACGCAGGTCTTCTTGTGTCGATTAATGCTGTGGAGGGCGCCACCAAAGCGCGAAGCTTTTCGGAAACGAACTTCGACAAAGACGATAAGGTTTTGATCGCGCATGATGAGGTCGATCTCGCCACTGCGTGTCAAAAAGTTCCGAGTCAGTAATACGAGGCCCTGCCGCAGCAAAAATCGTTCCGCGTCACGCTCCCAGATTTGCCCGGTTGTTGCCAATGAGTCTTCCGCGTTGAGGTCTGGCTCTAGGGTAGTCGAAGAGCACGTACCTCTGCGCCATCAAAAATGGCCAAGTCGAGGGCTCTCACGATCGATCCGTCGGCCCTGCGTCTGAGTAAGCCAGTTTGGCCTCTGATGATCCAGTTTTCAGTGGTAAGTGCTTGCTGCCGGTGCTGCGCCATCACCAGCGCATCCTGGCCCAATGCACGCAGTCTTCCCAGTCGATCGGCCGGATTGGGGGGCAGCATTGCTGGTGTTTCGATGAAGACCACGCCATTGAGGTCGCGGTTTCGCGTGTTGATAGTGCCATCATTGATAGCAGAGGTCGCATAGACTGGTACCTCGCCCGTCATGTGAAAGACCAGTAGGGGTCGCCAGGATCGAGCTGTGGAGGGATCTGGGGCGAGCATGAAGATACACTCAAAATCACTCCTGCCGCGCCCCCGCGCATCAACTGGCATGTCGAATGCCCGCTCGACAGATTGAATCCGTTGATCACTTGAGCCCGATCCCAGCAATTCGCCCATCGCTTTATTGGCGGCGGTTCTTTGTTCAACAACCACTTTGCCGCGTATCGTCCCGCCATGGAGTGCCCAGCGTGATTCAAAGGCCGTTAGCAGGCGCAGTCCACGATCGTTCGGCGCGGCCATCACGATCGCGTTGCGACATTGGCTGCCGAAGCCATGGTCCGCAATCTGACGCGCTTCATCCTCGGGAGCGAGGCTAAAAGTAGTCCAGCGAGCTTCAGCCGCGGCTTGACTCGTTTGCGACTCCGGTTGGTTGAGGGCAATGACCGGGATAGGCATTTCGTCGAGTTGCTGCAATGCGGCGACGTTCGATTTTGTCAGCGGCCCGAGTACCATATCGGCACCGCTGTCGACGGCTGCAGAATAAGCGGCCCGCGGATTGGCATAGTGTGCCAAATTCAGCACCGACAGTTGCGGTCTGTTGGCGGGGTCAGGATAGGATTCATACAGCTGAGTGATGGCGCCGGTCGCCACCGCCTCGCCTGCTGCCCTCAGTGAGCCATCAAGCGGCAGTATGAGGGTAATCTGCTGGAGGGGTGGCGCGTTTAGCCAGGCCACGAGATGGGCTGGAGAGGCGGGGGTCTGCGGTCGGTTCCCGGCAGCATTTTGCCAGACTCGCAACGCAGTGGGTCCCTGTCGGTAAGCCAATTGCATTTCCAGCCAGGCTCGCCAGTCGGGATCCCGAGTCGTTCTGAGCTCGAATGCCAGTTCGCTCGGTGTTGCTCGGATGAGGTAGCCAAATAGGCGATCACCGTTGGCGGAGGCGTTTCCCTGTTCTGCTGGTGTCTGGGCTTTTTCAAAAAGTAACGCGGCCGCGCGAAGCCACTGCCCCGATAACGCTGCCTGCGCTGCTTGCTCTTCGAGCGCAAAATCAATCGCTGCGGTATTGCCGTCTTTCAGTTTTTGCAGCAATTGATCGGCTAATGTGACATCGCCCGATAGCCAGGCGAGTCGGCTATCGATCGCGATGAGTGTCGAGGCGCCGGCATCCTTGAGTGATAGTTGATCGCGCTCATACTGGGCGACGAGCAGAGATTCTGTTTTCGCCAGGTTCGACAAGCGGGCAATAGTATCGAGCCTCAGTTGTTCGCCCTCTACCGGCTCTGGGACGAGTTCGGCTGCGCCTGTCATCACGGGTAACGCCGACGTATCGCGCGATGGTGTTGAGCACCCAGTGGCAAGAGTCAGCAACAACGCTGCAAAAGCGACCCGCATGAGGGGTGGCTGGTTGGCGTTTCGACAAGTGAAACTGAGGGGTTGAGGGTGACCTATAGCGCTCATCGGGGCAGTATAGCCTTAAGCGGGCACCGGTGGCCCGACAAGGAGCCTTACCCAGTGCCAGCTTGCCTTTATATCGTTGCCACACCCATTGGTCATTTGGGTGATATCACACTGCGTGCATTGGAGGTCTTAAACGCCGTTCACGTTATCGCAGCGGAGGATACTCGCCACTCAGCCAAGCTGATGCGACATTTTGGGATTGATACCCCAATGGTGAGTTACCACGATCATAGCCCTGCGGCGCAAACCGACAGGCTGCTGCGTCATCTTCAGGAAGGCAACTCGGTGGCGTTGATATCTGATGCGGGGACTCCCCTTATCTCTGATCCGGGGTACAAGCTGGTGGAGGTCTGCCAGGGGGAAGGATTCCAAGTGGTCCCCATACCGGGCGCGAGTGCCATGACGGCCGCGCTCAGTGCTTCTGGGTTGCCGACTGATCGCTTTTATTTTGAGGGTTTTCTGCCGGTAAAGGCAGGGCAGCGTGGGACGAGAATAAAATCACTAAAACGCCTAGAAGCGACATTGATATTGTTTGAAGCGCCGCGCCGAGTGCTGAGTACGCTTGACGCGCTCATTGTCGAGCTGGGCGATCGTGAGGCGGCACTGTGTCGGGAACTGACGAAAGCCCATGAGACAATTTACCGCGGCTCATTGGCACAGTTGCAAACGTTTGTGCGCAATGATGCAAATCAGCAGCGTGGCGAAATGGTGCTAGTGATTCGCGGTTGCGACAGTGAGGCAGTCCAGTTGAGTGCTGAAGTCGAGGCATTGCTAGATCGTTTGGTGAAGGAGCTTCCACCGCGGCGCGCCGCTGCCGTGGTAGCTGATGTAACGGGGTTGCCGGTGCGAGCGCTTTACCAAAACTTATTGGATAAAAAATGAGATGCCGCAGTCTTGGGTTGCGAGCCCCTCCGCTAATCGGTAACCTCTGGCCCCGAGTGGGTCAGACGATCGCTGTCGTAATGACAGAGGAAAGTCCGGGCTCCAACGGGTCAGGACGCCAGGTAACGCCTGGGGGGCGCGAGCCTACGGAAAGTGCAACAGAAAGGAAACCGCCTGCTTGCAGGTAAGGGTGAAAAGGTGCGGTAAGAGCGCACCGCGCGGTTGGTAACAAGCGTGGCGATGGTAAACCCCGTCCGGAGCAAGACCAAATAGGAATCCGATACCGTGACCCTCGGTGGATTCGGGTAGGTCGCTTCAGGCGAACGGTGACGTTCGTCGCAGATGAATGATCGTCCAAGACAGAACCCGGCTTATCGACCGACTCATTATGCCCCCCAACTGGGGGGCTTCCCCTTCCTTAAGGTGCACCACCGCGACCTGCTGACCAGCCCCATCAATACCATTTGGCTCTATCAAATAAAATTATAAGTCAAATAAAGAATATTACCTCAGCTTAAACCTCGCATGCCGGGTTAGCGGTCTGTTTTATCGATCATTTCTAACAGTTTATTCCAGCGCCACCCGTCTGCCAGATGACCTCTAAGACACTGAAAACCCGGGACTTTTTGTTCTCAAGCCGTTGACCCAACGCTTTTTTCGGGCGTATAGTGGTGAAATGTGGTGCAAAGTGGGTGTTTTACCCACTTTGTGGTAAGCCAAGGGGGCAGTGGGCATCATGTTTCGAGGGGTTCAATCCATCAATCTGGATGCCAAGGGCCGAATGGCGGTGCCAGCGCGGCAACGTGAATCCCTTGCGGCATTAAGTGATGGCCAGATTGTGATCACCGTCGATACCCAAACGCCCTGTCTGGTGATGTATGCGCTACCTGAATGGGAACGCATTGAGCGGGATGTGCAGGCGCTGCCCGCACTCAACCCTGCGGTAAAACGATTTCAGCGATTGATGCTCGGTTATGCCAGTGACTTGCAACTCGATAGCAATGGTCGCGTGTTAGTGCCCCCGTCCCTGAGAGAGTATGCGCAGCTTGAAAAGCGCGCAGTGATGGTGGGGCAAGGCAATAAGCTGGAGCTGTGGTCAGAAGAATTATGGCAGAGGGAATGCGAGGCTGCGCTGTCACTGGGCCCCCAAGGGGAGCTTCCAGTAGAGCTGATGCAGCTTAATCTTTGATGGACCGGGAGCACCTGCCGGTTTTACTCGAGGAGGTCATTGGGGCACTGATGGTATCGCCGCACGGAGTGTATGTAGACGGAACCTTTGGCCGGGGCGGGCACAGCACGCGTATCCTCAAGGCCTTATCACCGCAAGGCGCTTTGATGGCATTGGATCATGATCCAACAGCGGCAGAGCGAGCGTCCCAAATAGCGGAGCACGATCAGCGATTCTCCTTCAAAGCAGCGAATTTCAGAGAGTTGGGCCAGCATGTTGAGCCAGGTAGCCTGCAGGGTGTTCTGCTGGATCTAGGCGTATCTTCACCGCAATTAGACGACCCTGAGAGGGGATTCAGCTTTTCTCACGATGGCCCCTTGGATATGCGAATGAATCCAAACGAGGGGCGCTCTGCGGCCGATTGGTTGGCGACAGCGCCGGCGTCCGAAATCGCGACGGTGCTCCGTGAGCTGGGTGAAGAGCGTTTTGCCCGACGGATTGCGAATGCCATTGTGACCGCTCGCAGTGAGCAGCCGCTCCTAAGAACAGGGCAGTTGGCTGAGGTGGTATCAGCTGCTAATCCAAAATGGGAAAAGCACAAACACCCGGCAACGCGAAGCTTTCAAGCCATCAGGTTGCATGTGAATGGCGAGCTAGATGCGCTCCGTGATGCGCTGCAGGCCATTTTGCTGGCGTTGTCGCCAGGGGGGCGAATGGTCGTGATCAGCTTCCACTCTTTAGAGGATCGTATCGTTAAGCGATTCATCCGGGCCGCCGTAAAGGGGCCGCAGTTACCGCCAGGAGTGCCGATTCGTCACGCTGACTACCCCGGTCTTATGCGGCAGATTGGCAAGGCCGTTATGCCGACGGCAGCAGAGGTCTCCCAGAATTCTCGAGCGCGGTCGGCTGTGATGCGCATTGCGGAGCGGATCTGATGAATCGCCTCCCGGTGTCTACCCCAATATTCTTGATCATGCTCGTGGGGCTTTTACTGGTTTCAAGTCTTGGGCTGGTGGCTAGCACGCATCATGTAAGAGATGGCTACGCGCAATTGCAGTCACTGGAGCTACAGCGCTGGCAACTCCAAGAGCAGTACACCCGTCTTTTGCTTGAAATGAATACTTGGGCTGCTCCCCACCGTGTGGGACGAATCGCTTCCGAAACGCTTTCCATGACGGCCCCTGATGTCAGTTTGTCTTACTCGGTCATGGAGCCATGAAGGCGGCTCCGGTGGCAGCAGCGCGTTGGCGCTACCTCACTACAGGCGCCTTGCTGATCGCTTTCGCCGTGGTCTTGATCGGTCGGCTGGTCATGCTTCAGATGACTGACGGAGGACAGGGGGCCACTTTTCTACGTGAGCAGGGTGCCATGCGGACTGTTCGCACGGCCGAGATTCCTGTCTATCGAGGGTTAATTGAAGATCGCCATGGTACGCCTCTCGCGATCAGTTCACCGGTGGTATCCCTATGGGCGAATCCACAGCAGCTGAAAGACAGCCCTCGGCTTGCAGAGTTGTCTTCGTTGCTTGGCGTTGACGGGGTGATGCTGAAAGACAAGCTCGATCTGTATGGCAGCAAACATTTCATGTATTTGGCGCGGCATCAAACCCCGGATTTTGCGCGCCAAATACTGCAAGGGGGATTCCCTGGCGTTCGGGGTGAGCGAGCGTATCGGCGCTACTATCCTGCGGGAGAGGTCACCGCGCAGGTTTTGGGATTGACCAATGTCGATGGCGAGGGCATTGCCGGTATTGAGTTGGCATTTGAGCAGTGGTTGCAAGGTGTACCCGGTAAGAAGCGCTTCATCAAAGATCTTCATGGCGAGGCGGTTCGTGATTTCGGCTTGATTACCAAGCCGCGCCCCGGCAAGGCACTTTCTTTGAGCTTGGACTTGCGCCTGCAGTACGTTCAGCATCGCGAATTACAGCGGGCAATGAAAGAGACGGGTGCTATTGCGGGCTCCGCCATCACGGTCGATGCTTGGACGGGAGAGATTCTTGCCGTCAGTAATTACCCTGTTTTTAATCCGAATAACCGCGAAGCATTTGACTACGGTGCGGCCCGTAATCGCGCTTTGACGGATGTTTATGAGCCTGGCTCAACGATCAAAACACTGACGCTCATTGCGGCGCTGGAGAGTGGGAAATTTACCATTGAAAGCCTCGTCGATACGGCCCCGGGCCGCATTCGCGTTGGCGCCAAAGTGCTCCATGACCCGCGTAATTATGGTGAGATCAGCGTTTCGAAAATCATCGAAAAATCGAGTCAGGTAGGGGTTACCAAGCTCGCTCAAGCGGTCGGACACGAAGCCATTCTGGACGTACTGCTCAGGTTCGGATTTGGAGAGCAGACGGGTACCGGATTTCCGGGCGAGCGCGCGGGTTTTTTGCCGAGCATGGTGCATTGGAGTGAAATAGAAAAAGTCACGCTTGCCTTTGGTTACGGTCTGAATGCGACACCCATTCAATTGGCACAAGCCTATTCTATTTTGGCTAATGACGGCGTGAAGCAGCCCCTGACTTTACTGAAGCAAGAGCGCGAGACGCTGCCGGTTGGAAAGCAAGTGGTTGCTGCCGAAGTGGCGCAAGAGGTATTGCGGGTGCTCGGTCGGGTTACGGATTCAGGTGGCACCGCCACCTTGGCCCAAGTGCCCGGTTTTTCGGTCGGCGGTAAAACGGGAACAGTCCATAAAGTCGGTAAGACGGGTTATTTGGATGACCAATACGTTGCCCTCTTTGTGGGTGTCGCGCCGATGAAAAATCCGCGCTACGTCACCACAATCTTAATCGATCAACCTCGGGGCGATCACTACGGTGGCGGACTGGCCGCGGCGCCTGTTTATTCTCGGATCACCGAAGAAGTGCTCCGCATACACAATGCCCAGCCCAACCGCTCCTCAGCAGGCGCATTGGTAGCAACGTCTCGTGGAGTGCAGCAATGATGGGGCTGCGAGAATTGCTGGCGGATCAAGCGCTGCCTGAAGTGTCACTGAACAATATGACGCTAGATAGCCGATCAGTTGAGTCCAATACCATTTTTATTGCGGTACCGGGAGCAGAACGCGACGGTCGAGACTTTATTCATGCTGCTTTGGAGCAGGGAGCCGCGGCGGTATTAGCGGAGGCTGATGGTAGGGAGTTGCCCGATGACGATCGTGTGATCGCGATCAGTCAACTCAAAGAGCGGATCGGTGAGCTCGCCGATCGTTTCTATCACTCTCCCTCTCGCCAGTTAAAAATAATGGCGGTTACCGGCACTAACGGTAAGACGTCAATCGTGGAGTTGACCCGTCAGTTATTACAAGCAGTTGGATTAAAAGCAGGTTCCATCGGCACGCTGGGCTCGCGCCTGATCGGTCCACCGACAGAGGTGCGCAACACAACCCCCGATTGTATTACCTTGCATCGACAGCTGAGTGCTTGGCGGGATGCGGGCGTGAACTATGTCGCCATGGAAGCGTCTAGTCATGCGCTGGATCAACAGCGACTCGATGGACTGTCAATTGATGTGGCGGTGTTCACCAATCTCTCCCGTGATCACCTTGATTACCATCATTCGATGGAAGCGTACGGCGAGTCGAAGTTCAAGCTGTTCCGCGACTTTGCGTCATCGGTGCAAATTTATAACGCCGATGACAGCCTCTTGTCGTCCCAGAGTGATATTTGGGGCCGTGACAGTGTCGGTATTTCTTTTAGTGATGAATCAGCAGATGTGCTGATTGGAATTGTCAGTGTCGCGCCGCTGGTATTCACGCTGCGAACCCCTTGGGGTGTCGCGCAGATCGATTCATTGCTGGCGGGCCGATTTAACGCCTTCAATCTAACGGTTGCCATCGTGGCGGCCGCCTCGATAGGGATCCCTTTCTCCGAGATTGTTGCCGTCACCGCACAATTAAAACCCGTTCCCGGTCGTCTTGAGCCAGTGGAGATGGCATCTGATATCACCGTTGTGATTGATTACGCCCACACCCCAGATGCACTTCATCGCGCAATTATGGCGGTGTCCGAAGCCCGGCAGCAGGGTCGCATTTGGGTTTTGTTTGGCTGCGGTGGAGATCGAGATCGCGGCAAGCGATCAGAGATGGGGGCGGTAGCGTCTCGTTTAGCAGATCGGATCGTGGTGACGAGCGACAACCCCAGAAGCGAGCCACCCGAGGCCATTATTCAAGACATCTTGGCGGGTTGTGAGGGGGTGACACCGCTGGTTGAAGTGGATCGAGCAGCAGCCATTTCGCTGGTGATTGCGGAGGCCGCTGCGGGCGATACCGTGTTAATCGCAGGTAAGGGGCATGAGACGTATCAGGAGATTGCGGGCGCTCGAATACCCTTCTCCGATAGCCAGTGCGCCAATCATTACTTGGCACAAAGGCGGGCGGCCTGATGGTTGCGGTGGCATTACAGGCGCTAGCGAAGCGAGCCAACGGTGACCTGATTGGCGAGTCTGTTCCGCTTCAAGGACTGGCCATAGACAGTCGACTGACTCAGCCCGGGGACTTATTTGCGGCGATTGAGGGCATTCAAGTTGATGGCCATGATTTTGCGTCTCAGGCAACCGCCGCAGGTGCGGTGGCAGTGCTCACAGAGCGAGAGGTCAAGGGGATAACACCCCAGCTGGTGGTTTCTGACGTGGTGAAGGCGTCGGGTCAGTTTGCGCTTCTGAAACGCCAGGCCTTTCTTGGGTCGGTGGTGGCGGTCACCGGCAGCGCCGGGAAAACCACAACTAAAAACCTCATTGCTGCTGCGTTGGCCGGAGCGGGGGCCGTTCATGCGACGCAGGGTAATCACAATAACGAGCTCGGCGTGCCCATTACATTGGCGGGGTTGAATGAATCTCATCAGTTTGGTGTGATCGAGATGGGTGCAGGGCAGCCCGGTGATATTGCTTACCTGTGCCAATTGGCGAAGCCAAGCGTCGCGGTTTGCTTAAATGCCTCGGCAGCGCATCTCGTGAATTATCAGAGTGTCGATCAGATCGCCTCTACAAAAGGGGAGATTCTCGAGGGATTGGGAGGCGAGGGGCTGGCGATTATCAATGCCGATCAGCCATGGCTTGCGCAATGGATTCAGCAGGCGGGCGACGCCAGAACCATCACGTTTGGACTCTCAGAAAAGGCAGATTACCGCGCCATCAATATTCAATACCAAGGCTTGAATGGAACGCGATTTGATTTAATCGCTTCCTCAATGGTTTTGCCAGTCAGCCTGCGATTGCCCGGAGCCATACAGGTCATTAATGCACTCGCCGCCTTAGCGGTTGCCATTGAGCTGGGAGTGCCTCCGGATAGCGCTGTCGATGGGCTCGGTCAAGTCGTCCCCGAGGTGGGCCGCGGAGCGGTATTAGTCGGGCGAACCGGCGGACGGGTGGTGGACGATAGCTACAACGCGAACCCTGCAGCCGTCATGGCCGCGATCGATACCTTAGCGCGCGAGTCAGCTTATAGCGTGCTCATACTCGGACCGATGTTGGAGTTGGGCGCGACCAGCGACGCTTTACACCGTGATGTCGGGTGCTACGCCAAAGCAGCAGGAATCGATCTTTTGGTGGCAGTAGGACGAGAGGCGGAGGCTGCCGCTGAGGGATTCGGACAACGAGCACACTATTTTTCCGATCAGCAGGCGTTGTGGACAACGTTTCCTGAGTTGCCCGATGAACACCTTATTTGGGTGAAAGGTTCTCGCGGCGCGATGCTGGAAAAAACCGTGCACTGGTTAACCCGAGCAGAGGAAGGTTTCTCATGCTGATGTGGCTGAGTGAACAGTTACTGTTCCTAGATCCGGGTTTTGGTGTCTTTCAGTACCTCACCCTGAGGGCCATTTTAGCGGCCTGCTCGGCGATGCTGATCTCAATGCTGGTGGGCCCCTTCGTGATAGCGCGGCTGAATGATTTGCAGATTGGTCAGACGATTCGTTCAGAAGGGCCAGAATCTCATCTCGTCAAAGCGGGCACGCCGACAATGGGCGGGGCGCTGATCCTCCTAGCGGTGCTAGGGTCGACCATTCTCTGGGCAGATCTCGACAATCGATACGTCTGGATTGTCATCGTGACCACCGCGGCATTTGGCGCGATTGGCTGGGTTGACGATTATCGTAAAGTAGTCAGAAAAGATACCAGAGGGCTGCCTGCTCGCTGGAAGTATCTTTGGCAGTCAGTGGCTGCATTGGCGTGCACGGCATTGTTATTTACCACGGCAGTGGCACCAGAAGAGACGACCCTTTACGTGCCGTTTTTTAAAGACGTGGCCTGGTCGATGGGCTGGTTGTTCGTCCCGTTTAGCTATTTCGTGATTGTTGGATCCAGCAACGCGGTGAATTTAACAGATGGTTTAGATGGCCTTGCCATTATGCCAACCGTCATGGTGGCAACGGGTTTGGGTGTGATCGCCTATCTGGCTGGTCATGTCGAATTTGCTGATTATCTGAATATTGCCTACTTATCGGGTACCGGTGAATTGGTGGTGTTTTGTGGCGCCATCGCCGGGGCCGGCCTCGGTTTTCTCTGGTTTAACACTTATCCGGCAATGATTTTCATGGGTGATGTTGGCGCCTTAGCACTGGGTGCTGCGCTAGGCGTCGTCGCAGTGATCACTCGTCATGAGATCGTACTCTTCATCATGGGAGGCATTTTCGTACTCGAGACGCTCTCAGTGATTATTCAGGTGAGCTCTTTCAAACTAACCGGACGGCGTGTGTTTCGTATGGCGCCGATTCACCACCACTTCGAATTAAAAGGCTGGCCCGAACCGCGCGTGATTGTTCGGTTCTGGATTATCACGGTGATGCTGGTGTTGTTTGGCCTCGCCACATTGAAGTTACGGTGAGCTAATGCAAACAGCTAACACAATGATTGCGAGCTCTGAAAAACGTTTGATCGTTGGCCTGGGGATTACGGGTCGGTCCGTAGCACGTTGGTGGAGTCAAAAAGGTATCACCTTCACCGCTTTTGATACGCGTCAGGAGATGGCAAGCGATCCTGTGATACTCGAGGAAGTGGACCCGCGGTTAGCGACGTTTGGCGAGGTGGATCCCGATTTTGCCGACGATGTGACCGAAATGATTGTGAGCCCGGGGGTGTCGTTAGATCACCCGTTAGTCGCTCGTGCGGCTGCGCGAGGTTGTCGCATACGGGGTGATATTGATTTGTTTATGGAGGCGGTCACGGTGCCGGTTATTGGTATTACCGGTTCCAATGGAAAGTCGACGGTGACAGCACTGCTCGGCGAAATGATGAATGCCTGCGATATCTCCGCATCGGTTGGCGGCAACATTGGCAGACCTGCCCTCGATCTACTGGCTGATGATGCCGACTACTGCGTACTAGAGTTATCGAGCTTTCAGCTCGAGCGTGCTGAAGTGCTAGGCCTCGAGATCGCAACGGTACTCAATGTGAGCGCCGATCATCTCGATCGCTATCCCTCATTGAAGGAGTACCACCGCGCTAAACACCGCATTTTTAGTCGTGCAAAAAAAGTCGTCGCTAATCGTGACGATCCACTGACTGTCCCTTTGATATCGGATGAAATGCAAGTGAGTTGGTGTCGCTCAGGTGAACCTGATCTTGATGAGTTTGGTCTGCGAGAGGTGGAAGGAGAAAAATGGCTTTGCCGGGGTTGGGAGCCACTGTTGGCGAGTGACGCATTAAGCCTGCCCGGACGACATAACATTCAGAACGTGCTGGTGGCATTGGCGATTGGCCTCGAGTTGGCGCTGCCATTGCCAGAATTAGTGACAGCAGCAAAAGCGTATCGAGGGCTGCCGCATCGATGTCAGTTCGTGGCGAAACGAAATGGCGTACAGTTTATCGACGACAGTAAGGGGACCAATATTGGCGCAACGCTCGCCGCGCTCAATGGGTTGAGCGGCGACAGCAAGATTTGGCTTATTTTAGGGGGTCAGGGAAAAGGTCAGGACTTTTCGCTCTTATCTCAAGCAGTGTCCGACCGTTGTGCGGGTGTGATTGTAATCGGTGAGGCCGCACTGGACATCGCTCACCACCTCGGCAATGCGGTACCACTCTCACAGGCCGCCTCGCTCAAGATTGCGGTTGAGCAGGCAGCAGCAGCAGCGGAATCCGGACAGATCGTGTTGTTGTCGCCGGCGTGTGCCAGTTTAGATATGTTCGCCAATTACGTTGACCGTGGCGAGCAATTTCAGTCGGCGGTCGCGGCGCTTGAGGTGGCAGCATGAGTCGCGCGACGCCCCTAACAGGATACGCCGGTGACGCACCCTTACTGGGGTTCAGTGTTGCACTCATTAGTATTGGTTTGGTCGCGATCGCCTCTGCATCGATCGAATACAGTGACTTTAATTTTGGCAATCCGTGGCATCACGCTGAACGCCATGCACTCTATCTGCTGTTGGCACTTTCAGCGGCCGTGATGGCTTACATGATTCCGACTGACACCTTCAATCGTCTGTCTCCGTGGTTATTGTTTATTGCCTTTGCACTGCTCATTTTGGTGCTCATGCCGGGTATTGGTCGAGAGGTAAATGGCGCGCAGCGATGGCTGCCCTTGGTGGGCTCCTTAACGGTGCAGCCATCAGAATTCGCTAAGTTTGCGCTGCTGCTCTACACGGCCGGCTACTTAGTGAGACAGCAAGATGCCGTTCGCCATCAGTGGCAGGGCCTGGCTAAGCTCATTTTTATCCTAGGTATCGCTGCGCTCTTGCTGCTGTTGGAGCCTGACTTTGGTGCCACCGTGATTGCGGTGGGTACTGTCGTGGGAATGATGTTTCTGGCGGGCGCTCGATTGATTTACGTGCTCGCGCTGCTCGCGTCAGTGGCTCTGGGCTTTTTGCTATTGGTGTTCAGTGCGCCCTATCGATTACAGCGACTCACCGCTTATCAAGACCCGTGGTCGGACCCCTTTGGTGCCGGTTTTCAGTTGGTGCAATCCCTGATCGCGTTCGGTCGGGGCGAATGGTTCGGGGTGGGACTCGGCAATAGCATTCAGAAGTTATTTTATTTGCCGGAAGCCCATACTGACTTTGTCTTTTCGATATGGGCGGAGGAAACGGGATTATTCGGCGCCATTATTCTGATTTTATTATTTGCCGGGTTAATCACGCGCATTATGCAGGCCGGTTGGCGCGCTGCGGCCGGCGGCGATGGTTTTGCAGCGTATCTGTGCTTCGGCGTTGGGCTCATGTTTGCGGGCCAGGTGTTCATCAATATGGGAGCGAGCACGGGATTATTACCCACTAAGGGCTTAACGCTTCCCTTCGTGAGTTATGGCGGGTCGAGTTTGATCATGAACTGCGTCTTGCTAGGCATCGTTCTTCGCATCGCTCAGCAGCTGCGACCAGAGCAGCGCGCCGATCATGCCGTGTCGCGGAGAGGGCGGTGATGGTCGAGTCCATGCATCGTAATGAACATCGCGCCTTGATTGCGGCAGGCGGGACAGGAGGTCATGTTTATCCTGCGCTCGCCGTGGCCGGCGCTTTGCGTGATCAGGGTTGGGCGGTTGACTGGATAGGCACTGAGCGAGGTATCGAACATCGACTCGTGCCCGCATCGGGTATTCCACTCCATTGCCTTGATGTATCAGGTCTCCGCGGAAAAAGTCTCTTGAATCGAGCGCGTAGCCTTTTCAGGGTGATAGGCGGACTGTGGCGATCTGTGAAAATTATCAGGCGTATACGGCCCGATATTGTTTTAGGAATGGGCGGCTATGCAGCCGGCCCAGCGGGTCTTGCGGCTTGGTTGACGCGGTTACCCTTGGTCATTCACGAGCAAAATGCGGTGGCAGGTACGACCAATCGATGGTTAGCCCCCTTGGCAAAGCGCGTGTTGTGCGGTTTGCCGGGTGAGTTTGCTCAACAACGCGACGCCAAGGTTGTGGGTAACCCCGTCCGCGCCAACCTTCACCAGGTGGACCGTAGTGAGTTAGCCGAACTCTCAGGATTTTCTAGACAACGACCCCTGAAACTGCTGGTTTTAGGTGGCAGCTTGGGTGCTGCACCCCTCAATCGGCTTTTACCAGCGACGTTAGCGTGTTTAGTGGACAAGGGTTTAGGAGAGTCGATCTCGGTCTGGCAGCAATGTGGTGAACGGAATCGGTCATCCGCAGACGAGGCATGGCAAGGAAGTCGGTTTTCCCAATGCCGACGAGATAATTTTATCGACGATATGGCAACCGCTTACGCATGGGCTGATGTGGTCATTGCGCGATCGGGTGCGTTGACTGTTTCGGAACTGGCGGCGACAGGAACGCCCTCCCTATTGATACCGCTACCTCACGCTATTGATGATCACCAGACACGTAACGCGAGTGTACTGACCGAGACAGGCGGTGCGGTGCTGATGGCACAGTGCCAAGCGACGCCTGAGGACGTCGCCGATCGTCTTGAGCAATGGATTCAGTCGCCGGCGACATTGCTGGAAATGGCGCGGCGCACTCTGGGTAGGGTGACGCTTAACGCCACGGAAGAAGTGGTGGCAGTTTTAGAGGAGGTGGTTCGTGCGCAGGACTGAGCCTACTCACCCCGTACCTGCGATGGGTCGAATTCATCACATCTTCATGGTGGGCATAGGCGGCGCCGGTATGAGCGGCATAGCAGAGGTCCTGAAAGGTCTCGGCTATACGGTCTCAGGATCTGATGTATCGGAAAGCACGGCTATTGTGCGATTACGGTCATTGGGTATTAACATTTTCATAGGCCATCACGCCGAACACATTCAACAAGCCGACGTGCTGGTGGTATCGGCGGCCATCTCGGAGGACAACCCCGAGTGTCTCGCGGCAAAAAAAGCGCGGATTCCGGTTGTGCCGCGGGCTGAAATGTTAGCTGAGTTGATGCGAAATCGCTTTGGTATTGCGGTAGCAGGTACGCACGGCAAGACCACAACGACCAGTTTGATTGCCTCTATTCTTGATGAGGCAGGGGAAGATCCCACCTTTGTGATTGGCGGATTGCTCAACAAAACGGGGAGCAACGCGGCCTTGGGTGAGGGAGGTTACTGGGTCGTCGAAGCTGACGAGAGTGATGCCTCTTTTCTCCACCTTCAGCCGATGATGGCGCTGGTCACCAATATCGAAGCGGACCATATGGAACATTATGAGGGCGACCTAGCGCGCTATATCCAAGCGTTCGATGGCTTCCTGCACAACCTACCTTTTTATGGCTCTGCTGTTATGTGCCTCGATGATCCTGGCGTTCAGGGTCTGCTGCCTGATCTGACCCGACGAGTGGTGACTTATGGGCAGCACCCAGAGGCCGATTACCGTTTGGAAAACTATCGTGCAGACGGGCTGTGCAGTCACTTTGATCTCAGTCGACCCGACGGCGCTGACTCGCTGGCGCTGACGGTGGGTATGCCTGGGCTTCACAACGCCCAAAATGCCGCCGGCGCAGCGGCACTGTGCTCTGAACTCAATATTGCTGATCAGGCGATTGCCGTCGGGCTGTCCGAATTCAGCGGCGTCGGACGCCGCTTCTCTGATTTGGGTGATGTGATGTGGTCATCTGGGTCAGCACGACTCATTGACGACTATGGACACCACCCCACCGAATTAGCGGTGACGTTAAAGGCCGTCCATGATGCTTTTGCAGGCCGCCGACTGGTCATGGTGTATCAACCCCATCGTTATACCCGGACACGCGATCATTTTGATGACTTTGTCTCGGTATTGAGCGAAGGCCAGCAACTCATTTTACTTGATGTGTATTCAGCTGGTGAGCCGTGTATTGAAGGTGCTGATTCCACCAGTTTGGCTAATGCGATTCGCACGGGTGGCGTGATAGACCCGATCGTTGTCTCAGATCAAGCACGATTAGCAACGACCTTGATTGAGGTACTGCAAGATCAAGATGTGTTGTTGATGCAGGGCGCAGGCGACATAGGCCGGCTTGCCGCAACACTCGCACAGACCGATAGACTCGAGGTGCTGTCATGAATCAGGACCTGATTGATGGCAAAACAGTTGCGGTGCTGCTGGGCGGTACTTCGGCAGAGAGAGCGATTTCTCTGGAGAGTGGCAATAATGTTGTGAACGCTTTAGAGCAGGCGGGTGCACGCGTTTTGCCAATTGATCCTGCTGAAGCGAATTGGATGGGGCCGTTAAATGAGGTCTCGTTTGCCTTCAATTTGTTGCATGGACCCGGTGGTGAGGACGGCACTATTCAAGGTCTCTTAGACCTCATGCGATTGCCCTACAGTGGGTCCGGCGTATTAGGCTCTGCGCTGTCAATGGACAAGATACGCACCAAGCTGCTTTGGCAGGGTGCCGGCTTCAATACCCCCGATTTCCGGGTGCTCGAGGCGAATAGCGATTGGGATGCCGTCATTACTGATTTGGGCACCGTGTTCGTGAAGCCGTCTTTAGAGGGCTCCTCGCTGGGGATGGCGAAGGCCAGTACGGGTAATGAACTCCAAGCCGCTTATCAGCACGCGGTGACCTATGGCACCGAGGTGCTCGCGGAGCAGTTCATTGAGGGCGCCGAGTACACCACTGCGATCCTCGGCGACGAGACCTTGCCCAGTATTCGTATTGAAGTCCCCGGCGACTTTTACGACTTTGAGGCGAAGTACCGTTCTGATGAGACTCAATTTTTCTGTCCTTCCGGATTGGATAGTCACGACGAGGCGGCGCTCGCTCAATTAGCGTCATCCGCGTTTCAAGCGGTGGGCTGCGAGGTGTGGGGTCGTGTCGATGTGATTCGTGATCAGGTAGGCGCTTGGCATTTGTTGGAGGTCAACACCGTCCCCGGCATGACATCGCACAGCTTGGTGCCCTTGGCTGCCAAGGCTGCGGGACTCTCGTTAGCAGACCTGTTGTCGCGCATTTATACAGACAGTTTGGGGGTAAGACATGCGCAAGACTGACCCTTTGATGGCTGATTCTCGGACGCCCAGTGTGACGGTGAACAAGGCGATATCGACGTTGAGGCGCTGGTGCAATCGACTGTTGCTGGGCTGCGCGCTGACGCTGGTAAGTGTCGGGATCTATCAAAGTGTGACGGCGTTGGCGGCGAAGCAGGTCAAGACGCTGACGGTTCGGGGCGATGTGCATCATATTGATACTGAGGTGATTCAGGCTCGCTTAACCCCGCGGATTACTGATGGCTTTATGGCTGCAGATCTGCGCGATTTGCGGGATGAGTTGGAGTCTTTGCCTTGGGTTTATAAGGTCAATACGCGACGGCGATGGCCCGCAGAGATCGAGGTGGTGCTGGTCGAACAGAGGCCATTAGCGCGTTGGAGCGATACCGGCTATCTCAATCATCAAGGGCAATTCTTTGCGGCGGCGCAGGATGATCAGTATGAACATCTTCCATTACTCAGCGGCCCAAAAGGCGCCGAAGCGGCCCTGACAAGACGTTACCAAACGTTAGCATCACAGCTTGAACCGGAGGGCCTAACCATCGACGAATTATCCATTGATGCATTAGGGCAATTGTCAGTGAGATTGATGAACGGGGTGCAACTTGCACTCGGTGCCAATGATCTGTTGCGACGGGTGACTCGGTTCAAACAGTTGTGGGCCGATAAGTTATCAACTCAGACGGTCGAAAAGATCGATCTGCGCTACGAGCATGGTGCGGCGGTGACATTCGGTCATTCGGCACTGGCAATGCAGCCACTACGAAGTAGGGGAGAGGGATGATGGCCAATGACGACGGCAAACACATGATTGTAGGTCTTGATATCGGTACCTCCAAAGTTGTCGCGGTGGTGGGAGAAATCGACCCTGACGGAGGCATCGAAGTAGTAGGGATTGGTTCCCATCCCTCCCGCGGTATGAAAAAGGGCGTGGTAGTCAATATCGAGTCTACGGTGAACGCGATCCAGAGAGCGGTCGAGGAAGCCGAGCTCATGGCAGGATGTCAAATTCATTCGGTCTATGTCGGTATCGCGGGGAGCCACATTCGTTCCGTGAATTCGCACGGGATCGTCGCGATACGCGATCAAGAGGTATTTCAGCAAGATGTTGATCGGGTGATTGACGCAGCCCAAGCGGTTGCTATTCCTGCTGATCAGAAAATTTTGCACGTGCTCCCACAAGAATATGTCATTGATAATCAGTCAGGGATTCGTGAGCCCCTCGGTATGTCCGGCGTGCGACTAGAGGCCAAGGTGCATCTGGTGACCTGTGCCGTCAACGCCTCTCAGAATATTGAAAAATGTGTTGAGCGCTGCGGTTTGTCGGTGGACGGCATCATCCTCGAACAATTGGCATCGAGTTACTCGGTCATCACTGAAGATGAGCGCGATTTAGGGGTATGCCTCGTCGATATTGGTGGCGGTACCTCAGACATCGCTATTTTCACTGATGGCTCGATACGGCACACCGGCGTGATTCCGATTGCAGGTGATCAGGTGACTAACGATATTGCGATGGCACTCCGAACACCCACGCAGCACGCTGAAGAGATCAAGATCCGCTATGCCTGTGCTTTGCCTCAGCTAGCCGGCGCAGAAGAAACCATCAAAGTGCCTAGCGTCGGAGACCGTCCCCCTCGAGATTTATCACGGCAATCATTGGCTGAAGTCGTTGAGCCGCGTTACGACGAGCTATTTACGCTGATTCAGTCTGAGCTGCGTCGTTCCGGCTACGAGGAATTGATTCCTGCAGGCGTGGTGCTTACCGGAGGCACTTCCAAGATGGAGGGAGCAGTGGATCTGGCGGAAGAGATTTTCCATATGCCGGTCCGGCTGGGTGCACCTCAATACGCAAGGGGATTACACGACATTATCCGAAATCCGATTTATGCCACCGCAGTGGGATTGCTCCTCTACGGAGCGGAGGAGGTGCGGAGCGGGATTCGGGAGCGTCAGGAATTGGCATTACAAAGTGTGAGCTTTGCCGGGCGGGTGAAGGAATGGTTCGCTCGGCATTTTTAAAAATAAAGAGCTTTAGCAGGGCCCTGCAGTCTGGGGTCTTTTTAAAAACGGGGAGAAAACGATGTTTGAACTAGTAGATAGTGCACCACAAAGTGCCGTCATCAAGGTGATTGGAGTGGGCGGCGGCGGCGGTAATGCGGTCCGTCACATGATCGATCACCACGTTGACGGAGTGGACTTCATTTGTGCTAATACAGACGCGCAGGCGCTCTCTGATATTAGCTCTAAAACGGTACTCCAATTGGGCGCGAGTATCACCAAAGGACTCGGTGCGGGTGCTAACCCAGAAGTAGGACGGGCTGCAGCACTCGAAGATCGTGATCGAATTGCCGATGCGCTACATGGCACTGATATGGTGTTTGTGACGGCGGGCATGGGAGGGGGTACCGGGACAGGCGCGGCGCCGATTGTGGCTGAGGTAGCGCGTGAGTTGGGGATTCTTACCGTCGCCGTTGTGACTCGACCCTTTAGTTTTGAGGGTAAAAAGCGCGTCACTACCGCAGAAGATGGGCTCAAGGAGATCGCACAACACTGTGATTCTCTGATTACGATTCCTAACGAAAAGCTTCTAGAAGTACTGGGTAAAAACACCTCGTTGCTCGATGCTTTTAAAGAAGCAAACGATGTGTTGCTCGGTGCTGTCCAAGGCATTGCTGACCTTATTATTCGACCTGGCTTGGTGAACGTTGACTTTGCAGATGTCCGGACGGTGATGTCAGAGATGGGTGCAGCGATGATGGGTACGGGCACTGCTAGTGGCGAGGATCGTGCTCGAGAGGCGGCGGAGCGCGCCATTAATAGTCCGTTACTGGATGATATCGATTTGAGTGGCGCACGGGGTATTCTGGTAAACATCACAGCTGGCTTAGATCTTTCACTGGGTGAGTTCTCTGAGGTCGGTGCGACAATCGAAGATATTGCTTCAGAAGATGCCACCGTCGTGGTTGGCACAGTGATCGATCCAGAGATGACCGATACCTTAAAAGTCACCGTCGTGGCGACGGGCCTCCGCGGCGCCGAAGCGCGCCCTTCATTGGCGGCGGTGGAGACTAGTGTCGTTAAGCGTCCACCTGGCGTAGGTGCAGACTACGATGATTATGATCTGCCTCCCGGTCGGCGTCAGCGTGCTGGCACACCGAGCGACGGTCAGACGGCACTGAAAATGGACGAAGGCCTAGATGAGCAGTTATTTGATGTGCCGGCGTTTCTGCGTCGTCAGGCGGACTGACGCTAGGTGATCGCCTGTAAAGTCCTGATGAATGTGAATAATCAGGGTGTGAGGACTGGATTGCATTAACGTGCCCTAGTAAGGTTTTCCTCTCTAGATCGGGGGATCGCCATGCGTTGGCAAAGAACCTTACAAGAGTCGATCAAGTCGACGGGTGTGGGGCTGCATTCTGGTGACAAGGTGTCGATGACGCTGAGTCCGGCACCGGTCGATACGGGTGTGGTGTTTCGCCGCATTGATTTAACCCCAGCTCGGGAAATCCCCGCTCGGGCTGATGGGGTTGATGAAACCGATTTATCGACGAGTCTTGGTACCGATGATGGACGGGTCACCACCGTAGAGCACCTGCTCTCTGCGCTGTGTGGCCTGGGCGTCGACAATGTTTATATCGATCTAGATGCCCCTGAGGTCCCCATTATGGACGGCTCAGCGGGGCCCTTTGTTTATTTACTGCAGACAGCCGGCATTTGTGAGCAGTCAGCCCCCAAGCGTTTTATTCGTGTGACCGAGAGCATTACGGTGAGCGACGGTGAGAAGACCGTGTCACTGCACCCTTACGAGGGCTTTAAGCTCAGTTTCGCCATTGATTTTGATCATCCCGTTTTTCGCGAGCAGACCGGCCGGGTCACTGTAGACATGAACACTGAAGCTTTTGTGCGAGAAATCAGTCGTGCGAGGACCTTCGGGTTTGTTCATGAATTCGAATACATGCGATCTCGAGGCTTGGCGAGAGGTGGGAGCGTTGACAATGCGATCGTGATCGACGATTTCCATATCCTCAATGAAGGGGGTCTGCGATACGACGATGAGTTTGTGAAGCATAAAATACTGGATGCCATGGGGGATTTGTATCTCGCCGGGCACCAGTTGATCGCTGAGTACGACGGGTTCAAATCTGGCCATGCGATGAACAATCAATTGGTGCGGGCCTTGTTGGCCCAAGAACAGAGCTGGGAGTGGGTCACCTTTGAGAATGCGAGCGAGTCGCCCCTAAATTGGCCATTACCACACAATTTACAGCTGGTTTGAGTGCAATTTAGCCGGTTTAGGATGATGCTCAACGGTTTCACTTAACCCTTGAAAATGGCATAGTTCCGACCCTCTTTATTACGATAGTCGACCTTGAAGTTAATTTTCCTCAACCGCCAAGCCGCATCGCGTACCCTGGAGCTGGGTAGGTGGTCGTGGTTGCTGCTATCTGCTTGTGTCATTGGTGTCCCGCTGGGGTTGGTTGCAGTGAGCTACCAACTCGGATTCGATGGTGGTGTGAGATCGGAACAATCTTCTCGTATTTCAATGCGAGAGCAGCAGGCCACGCAGCGAGCGGAAGCACTGGCGCAACTGAGTGTTGAGGCACAGTCGCGGCTGACTGCCATGACACGGCGGCTGGCAACGCTACAGACGCAGATGACGCGCCTTGACGCCCTCGGTCACCATCTCACCGAGCTCGCGGGGCTTGAACTGGGCGAGTTTGATTTTTCTGGGCCGCCGGCATTAGGCGGGCCATCGCTGCCATTGCAAACCGATAGCGAACCCACGGTTCTCGAAATCAATACGCAGTACGATGCGCTGGAGGATTTTTTCGCTGGCAGAGAAGTGCAGTTTGAGGTGCTGGCAGGTTTGTTATCGTCGGAGCAGTTGCGAGTGGAGTCGACGCCTGCCGGTAGACCGATAAGATCGGGGTGGCAATCCTCGTCATTTGGGAGCCGTATTGATCCTATATCGGGTCAGCGCGCCTGGCATACCGGCGCTGACTTTGCCGGTCGTAAAGGGTCCGACATTCTTGCCGTTGCCAGCGGCGTCGTCAGCTGGAGTGGCGTGAAAGCGGGCTATGGGACGATGATAGAGGTCTCTCATGGCGATGGTTTGAGTACCCGCTATGCGCATAATCAAGAAAATCTCGTCACACTGGGGGATCTCGTTCGTCGTGGTGATGTGATTGCCCTAATGGGTAGCTCTGGCAGGTCGACGGGACCCCATGTCCACTTTGAGGTATTCAAGCACGGACGAGCCGTTGATCCGGCCTCTTATGTCCGCAGGACTCATCGCTAAATTAGCCGTTCTGGCGCTTTGATGTGTCGTTCCTTTGCCTTTCCCCTTTGACTGACCAGTGAGACTGCCATGCTGATCTCTACCATGAAAAAAATATTCGGTACCCGCAATGACCGGGAGCTGAAGCGTTTGAGTAAAGTTGTCGCCCGCATTAATCGCCTCGAGGAGGCGATGCAGGCGCTTGATGATGACAGCTTGCGAGCCAAAACCGCTGCGTTTCGCACCCGACTTAGTGAGGGTGAAACCCTCGATCAATTATTGCCGGAAGTGTTCGCGGTCGTGCGAGAGGCCGGTGTGCGTGCGTTGAATATGCGTCATTTCGATGTGCAGTTAATCGGTGGGATGGCACTGAACGCGGGAAAAATCGCTGAAATGCGCACCGGTGAGGGTAAAACACTCGTCGCCACGCTACCTGCTTATCTCAATGCGTTGCCCAATCACAGCGTACATTTGGTCACCGTGAATGACTATCTCGCTCAGCGAGATGCCGCGTGGATGAGCCCGCTGTACGAGTTTTTGGGTTTAACAGTGGGCGTGGTGCGCTCGGGTCAAACGCCGGAAGAGAAGCGCGCCGCGTATGCCTGTGATGTGGTGTATGGCACCAATAACGAATTTGGCTTTGATTACCTTCGGGACAATATGGCCTTTAGTCGGTCTGATAAAAATCAGGGTGCGCTCGCGTTTGCCATTGTCGATGAGGTGGATTCGATTCTTATCGATGAGGCGCGCACGCCGCTGATTATTTCAGGGGCGGTAGAGGATAGTTCAGCACTCTATAAAGCGATTAATCAGTTGATTCCCAAACTGACGCCCGAATTAGAAGAGCAAGAGGGCGATTTTACGGTTGATGAAAAACAGCGCAGCATCGAATTGACCGAGGCGGGACACGAAAAAGTCGAAGCCATGCTGATTGAGACAGGACTGTTAGAGGGAGAGGATTCCCTCTACGCCCCGACCAATCTGGGGCTTTTGCATCACGTTCACTCAGGTTTACGTGCACATGTGCTGTTTCAGCGTGATGTGGAATATATCGTACAAGACGGCCAGGTTGTGCTCATCGATGAGCACACGGGCCGAACCATGGCAGGTCGACGATTATCGGAGGGGTTGCACCAGGCGATTGAAGCAAAGGAGGGGGTGAAAATTCAAAGCGAAAGCCAAACCCTCGCGTCCACCACCTTTCAGAACTTCTTTCGGCTCTACGACAAGCTTTCAGGGATGACGGGCACTGCCGATACAGAGGCTTTCGAGTTCCAGCAGATCTATGGCCTCGATTGTGTCGTGATTCCCACCAATGTCCCGATGCTGCGTGATGATCTGAATGATTTGGTCTATCTGACCCGCGACGAAAAATTCGAAGCGATCATAGACGATGTGCAGTCGTGTATCGATTCAGGGGCACCGGTATTGGTGGGTACTGCATCAGTGGAGACATCCGAGGAGCTATCCGAGGCCTTCAAGAACAAAAGCATTGCGCACAAAGTACTGAATGCTAAGTACCACGAGCAGGAGGCGGAGATTATCGCTCAGGCGGGTCGTCCGGGGATCGTGACGATTGCGACCAATATGGCCGGTCGCGGTACCGATATCGTACTGGGAGGTAATTTAGAAGCTGAGCTTGCTGGTCAAGGAGAGGATCTTGACGCCGCCGCGCGCACGGAGCTGACTGCCGCGTGGCAAGTGCGTCACGACGCGGTGATTGCTGCAGGCGGGTTGCATATCCTCGGCACTGAACGACACGAATCTCGTCGGATTGATAATCAGTTGAGAGGGCGATCGGGTCGTCAGGGCGATCCGGGTGTTTCGCGTTTCTATCTTTCTTTAGAAGATAGCTTGATGAGAATTTTTGCTTCTGATCGTGTGAAAAGCTTCATGCAGGCGATGGGGATGGAGCGCGGAGAGGCGATTGAGCACCGAATGGTGAGTAACGCCATCGAAAAGGCACAACGCAAGGTCGAGGGCCGCAACTTCGATATTCGTAAGCAATTATTGGAGTACGACGACGTCGCTAACGATCAGCGACAGATTATCTACCGACAGCGGGACGAATTGTTATCGGATGACGAGATTGAAGAGACCATCGCGGCGATTCGCGCCGACGTGGTAAACGATGCCATTGATGGATTTGTTCCGCCGATGAGTGTGGAGGAGCAGTGGGATATCCCCGGGCTTGAAAAGCAGCTTGAGGGAGAGTTTGGTGTGACACTGCCCGTTAGTCAGTGGCTGGAAGAAGACAACGCCCTCCACGAGGAGACGTTACGTGAGCGGATCTTAGGGGCGGTGCAGTCGGCTTACGATGAGAAGGCCGAGGGGATCGGTGCGGGAATGCGTCAGTTAGAGAAGCAGATCATGCTGCAAGTGCTCGACACGTTGTGGAAAGAGCACCTCCAGGTGATGGATCAACTTCGGCAGGGAATACACCTGCGCGCTTACGCTAATAAGAATCCGAAGCAGGAATATAAGCGAGAGTCGTTTGCGTTGTTCGAGAGTCTGTTACAGCGCCTGAAATATGAAGTAATTCGTTTTCTGAGTCACGTTCAAGTTCAGCACGCGGACGAAGCAGCGGCGGTTGAGCAGCGCCGACGTGAAGCGGCGGCAAAACAAAGTATGGCGTTTGAGCATGCTGAGGCGAGTGCAGTGGCCTCTGATCCCTCTGCGGTGGCGCCATCGCAGGCACCGCCCGCCCAGCCGATGACCCGGATGCAGCCTAAGGTCGGGCGCAACGATCCTTGCCCTTGCGGGAGCGGTAAAAAGTATAAGCAATGCTGCGGTGCCCTAACCTAATGATGCCGCGGTTGATCGTTATCGTCCGCAATGAGCGATCTCGATGATTCACTCTGTCGCAGGTATGCGATTAGGTGTTGCGCAAGCCGGTATTAAAACTGCCGACGTCGATGATGTCGTATTGATCTCGCTGGCGCCCGGCTCGTGCACATCAGTGGTGTTCACACAAAATGCTTTTCGTGCCGCTCCGGTGCTCATTGCCGCGGAACACAGTCAGGCGAACCAGGGCCATTCTGAGTGGCTATTAATCAATACCGGGAATGCCAATGCCGGCACTGGAGAGCCTGGCAAAAGGGTCGCGATCGAGTCCTGCCAAGCGGTGGCGGAGTTAACTGGATCGGCTAGTGATCGGGTGCTGCCCTTTTCGACCGGCGTGATCGGCGAGCCGCTATCGGCTGAGCTCATTACGCGGGCATTGCCTCATGCAGTGGAGGACCTTCGCGACAACCATTGGGAGCGTGCCGCCGCTGCGATTTTGACGACGGACACGCGTGCCAAATTGCGAAGTGTCTCGATCGACCTAGGCGGACAAACCTGTGTGATCACGGGGATGGCCAAGGGCGCTGGGATGATCTGCCCTAATATGGCAACGATGCTGGGCTTTATCGGGACGGATGCTCAGATCGCGCCGGATTTGCTCGACACGCTGTTGCGAACCGCCGTTGAGGCAAGTTTTAATCGTATTAGTGTTGATGGTGACACGTCTACGAACGATGCGGTCACGCTGTCTGCAACCGGGCAGTCTTCTGTGGTGTTGGAGGCAGGGTCTCAGCAGACAACACAATTTTTGGATGCGTTGACGACGCTCATGATTGAGCTGGCCCACGATATTGTTCGCGACGGCGAGGGGGCGACTAAGTTCGTTGAAGTGCGTGTCGAAGGGGGTGCTTCTGAGGCGGCCTGTGATCAAGTAGCCCGAACAATCGCCCACTCTCCTTTAGTCAAAACTGCGCTGTTTGCTTCAGACCCTAACTGGGGCAGGCTCTTGATGGCTATTGGGCGAGCTGGCGTAGAGAATCTAGACACGAGTGTCATATCAATTCATATCAACGGGGTGTTAATTGCAGAGGAGGGTGCTCGTGCGGCCTCCTACACCGAGGCGGCGGGCCAGGCAGCCATGACAGATCGCGATTTACTCATCGAGGTGGACCTGAACCAAGGGTCTGCGGCGTCATCGCTTTGGACCACAGATTTGTCCTATGACTACGTCAAGATCAATGCCGACTATCGGACCTGATCTTGGCTATTGTCACCGTGGCAGTCGGTATTTTGATAGATCCTCAAGGTCGCGTGTTGGTCACACGGCGCGCCCCCAAAACCCACCAAGGCGGGCTGTGGGAGTTTCCTGGCGGTAAAGTGGAGCCAGGCGAGACGGTTTCTGGCGCACTGGCGCGCGAACTGAAAGAAGAGTTAGGTGTGGCAGTGCTGACCAGTGAGCCATTCATGACGTTGCAGCATGACTATGTTGATAAACAAGTGTGTTTATCGGTTTATACCGTCACGAGCTGGCGCGGTGAGCCATCGGGCATTGAGGGACAGCCCTTGGCCTGGCAGCGGCCAGCCGATTTGATTGACTGGCCATTTCCTGCGGCGAATCAGCCGATACTTGAGCGGTTATTAGGGGATTAACGTCTGCGCCCGTGCCAGCAGGGTCTGGTGGAGGGCGTCCGTCCGGTGGTGCAGCGTTTGGAGACATTCACTGTTATCGATCACAATATCGGCGCGACTCAGCCGCGTTTCCCGGTTTAATTGTGCGGCCATTATTTTTTCTACTAGTGCTTGATCGTTTTGATCGCGCGCCATGGTGCGCTCAATCTGTAGCGACTCCGGTACATCGACCACCACTGTGATCTCGACCATCTCAGATTGGCTACCTTCGAGCAGGAGCGGTGAGCTCAGCACCACGTATGAAGAGCTGGCATTTTCCAACTGGGTCGCCAGCTCCTCTCGTATTTTCGGATGAGTGATTCCCTCTAGTACTTTCCGCTTGTGCTCGTCAGCAAAGACCAGTTGGCGCAGCGCGCCCCGGTCGAGCTGGCCATCGGGCAGAAGATACTCGGCGCCAAAGGTATTGGCGATCTCTGCGAGTGCGGGCATGCCCGGCGCCACCACAAGCCGCGCGACCACGTCGGCGTCGACAATAGTAATGCCCTTTTGAGCCAGCCAGTCGGTGACCGCGGTTTTACCGCTGCCAATACCGCCAGTGATACCAACGCGCAGCAAGCTAGGGACCCATCCATTGGAAATACTGTGTGACGAGAGTGTCGCCATAAAACAAGGCGAGCAGGCCTGCCCCTGCTAAATAGGGACCAAATGGCATCGGCGTGTTGCGTCCCTGACGGGTTAACGCGAGGATCGTGAGACCCAGCAGCGCGCCAACAAGCGATGACAGCAGAATAATGAGGGGAATCGCTTGCCAGCCG
>CAJQKG010000132.1 GCA_905478845.1 uncultured Luminiphilus sp. | reverse complement strand
GCTCGCCTGACTTTGAGGGCATTAAGCAACGACTCGTCTCTCCTCTTATTTTCGACGGTCGAAACCTCTACGACCCCCACTTTATGGCAGCACTACAGATCGAGTATTACGGTATTGGTCGGGGCTGCTCAATACAGTCATCAGACTGACCCAGACACCTCGCACCGTTGCACCGACTCAGCGCTCCCCTTAAACGCCCGCATCCTTCGCGGCGGGCGTGGTCTCGACGTCTTGGCGGTGAGTCAGCTGCGCCCCGACCTATCACGGCGCTTTTTTGCCTCGTGCCCACTAACCTAGGCAAGCAGATCACTCTTTGATTCAGTACACTCTCCAACCTTAGAGCGGTCCAAGCCTCAGCGGCAGAGACACTGTGCCGCCAACAATCGTTCGCTCAACCGATATGGAGCCAAATCGTGGCGCAATACGTTTACACCATGAACCGAGTGGGAAAGATCGTCCCACCCAAAAAAGAAATTCTCAAAGATATTTCCCTCTCTTTTTTCCCCGGTGCGAAAATTGGCGTGCTGGGCCTCAACGGTTCTGGTAAATCGACCTTGCTAAAAATAATGGCGGGGATTGATACCGACATTCTCGGTGAGGCGCGAGCACAAGCGGATATCAAGATTGGCTACCTGCCACAAGAACCCCAGCTCAATCCTGAAAAAGACGTCCGTGGCAATGTCGAAGAAGGGCTTCAAGAAGCGATTGACGCGCTAGCCGGCCTTGAGAAGATTTATGCCGACTACGCCGAACCCGAGGCCGACTTTGATGCGCTCGCAAAAGAGCAGGCTAAATTAGAGGACATCATTCAGGCAAAGGATGCACATAACCTGGAGACGCGCCTCGACATCGCCGCCAACGCGCTGCGCTTACCACCATGGGAGGCCGATGTCGGCACGCTGTCTGGCGGTGAACAAAGGCGAGTGGCGCTAGCTCGGCTGCTGCTGTCTGAGCCCGATATGCTGCTGCTCGACGAACCGACCAACCACCTTGATGCCGAATCCGTCGCATGGCTTGAACACTTTTTAGAGGACTTTAGCGGCACCGTGGTCGCCATTACTCACGACCGGTATTTCCTCGATAACGCCGCGGGTTGGATCCTGGAGCTAGACCGAGGCCGCGGCATCCCCTATGAGGGCAATTATTCGGTTTGGTTAGAAGCCAAGGAGCAACGGTTAGAACAGGAGCAGCGTCAAGAGGCCTCGCACCAAAAAGCGATCAAGGCGGAATTAGAGTGGGTTCGCTCTAACCCCAAAGGCCGCCAAGCGAAAAACAAGGCAAGGCTGCAGCGCTTCGATGAGTTGAACTCACAGGAATTTCAGAGCCGTAACGAAACTAACGAGATTTACATTCCGCCTGGTGCTCGCCTAGGTGACAAGGTTATCGAAGTCGCCGGTTTGCGAAAAACCTTTGGTGACCGGCTGTTATTCGACGAGGTCAACTTCGTCGTCCCCAAAGGCAGCATCGTGGGCATCATCGGTGCCAATGGCATGGGAAAGTCCACCCTATTTCGCATACTCATGGACTTAGAGACGCCTGATGGCGGTAGCGTTGTGGTCGGTGATACCGTGGAGCTCGGTTACGTCGATCAGTCTCGTGATGACTTAGATGGCAGTAAAACCGTCTGGGAAGAAGTCTCTGATGGTTTAGATATTATCCGTATCGGCAGCTATGAAGTCCCCTCTCGTTCCTACGTGGGCCGCTTTAACTTTAAAGGCTCTGATCAGCAAAAGTTTGTGAAAGACCTCTCTGGTGGGGAGCGCAACCGTCTACATTTGGCCAAATTATTGAAGCAAGGTGCCAACGTACTACTGCTTGATGAACCCACTAATGACCTCGATGTCGAAACCCTTCGTGCGCTCGAAGAGGCGCTGCTGGCCTTTCCGGGTTCAGCGCTGGTGATCTCCCACGACCGTTGGTTTCTGGATCGTATCGCGACGCATATTTTGGCTTATGAAGATGACGGCAGTGTGGTGTTTCACGAGGGTAATTACACAGACTACGAAGTCGATCGCAAGCAACGCCAAGGAGCCGATGCAGCAGTGCCCAGTCGGGTGAAGCATCGTCGACTCAAATAGTTGCTCAGTACCCTTCACCTGGCAACACAACTGTCGATAATGATGATGCCAGGGCGATTCAACCAAGGCTTTCTTGCCGTCACGCTGCCCTGTGATCGTCATCGCTGACCGACGCGGGACGCGCGCAGGATCAATACGGAGACTGATGGCGCGGGGGCTGCTCATGAAATGCCCTCCCTCGGCCCCTATGAGCAGGCCTCTAAGGCTTCAGACAAGCGCGACACTGGCACAACCTCAAGGTTAGGAATCGGTTTTTTGGGCGCATTGCCCTTCGGCACAATCGCGCGTTTAAAACCATGCTTCGCCGCCTCCGCTAAACGCTCCTGGCCACTGGCCACGGGTCGAATCTCGCCCGACAAGCCGACCTCTCCAAACACCACCCAATCTTGGGGCAAGGGTCGATCACGGAGGCTCGACACCACCGCGAGTAATAACGCTAAGTCGGCCGAGGTCTCCATCACCCTCACGCCCCCTACGACATTCGCAAAAACGTCCTGATCGCCCACTTGAATGCCACCATGCCGATGTAATACTGCCAGCAACATGGCCAATCGATTCTGCTCGAAACCGACCGTGACGCGGCGCGGGTTACCCAGAGAGCTGTCATCAACCAATGCTTGAATCTCTACCAGCAAGGGTCGAGTCCCTTCCCATACAACGACCACCGTCGTGCCGGGTGCGAGGTGGTCAGATCGATCCAGAAAAATAGCGGAGGGGTTGGTCACCTCGCGCATGCCCGTGTCGGTCATGGCAAAAATACCCAGCTCATTCACCGCGCCAAAGCGATTTTTTTGACCGCGCAAGGTTCGGTAACGCGTGTCATGATCGCCTTCGAGCAGGATCGAACAATCAATCATATGCTCGAGTACTTTGGGGCCCGCCAAGCTACCGTCCTTCGTGACATGGCCGACTAAAATCAGCACCGTCCCTGTTTGCTTGGCATAGCGGGTCAGCTGCGAGGCACAGTCTCGCACCTGCGAGACACTCCCGGGCGCTGAGGTCAGCGTATCGCTATGCACAACTTGAATAGAATCAACGACGAGAATCTTAGGTTGCAAGGATTCGGCGGAAGCCAAAATGGCATCGACATCTGTCTCTGCCATCAATTGCAGTTGATCCGTGGGTAACTGAAGGCGATTGGCTCGCAGCGCGATTTGCTCTGGCGACTCCTCCCCTGTCACATAGAGGGCCGAGTGCGACGAAGCCAATCGACACAGCGTTTGTAACAGCAGTGTGCTTTTGCCCGCACCGGGATGCCCCCCTATCAGGATGCTGGCGCCCGGCACAAAGCCGCCGCCTAAAACACGATCGAATTCATCAAAACCCGAAGCCAACCGCGGTAAATCGACGATGGAAACGTCTTCCAGTCGCTTAACGGCCGCTAAACTCCCCGCAAACCCGGTGCGCGTCGCCGCCCGCCCGCTCGATGCTTTTTTAACCGCTGGTGCACTCAGTCGAAATTCGGTCAGCGTATTCCATGCTTTGCATTCCCCGCATTGGCCCTGCCACTTGGGGAAATCTGCCCCACAATCATTGCAGACAAACGCTGTTTTTGCCTTAGCCACGCCAAACTCCTGAGAAACTGATCCTAAAGGCTGTATTGATGGAGGTAAGCCGGTATCCTATCAGACCATTTAGTTTGCGCTTGATCACCATGCCCTCCGGTTCACTCATTCCCGACCGTCAATTGACTTTCTCGCCTGAACTGGCCGAGACCATCGGTCTAGAAGAGGCTATTTTACTGCAGGCACTGGGCACCAAACTGATAGATCGTGACGGCTGGACAACCATCGTGCTGCTGGAACTCCAGCAAACGCTGCCCTTTTGGTCGGTAGATCATATTACTCAACTGAGCGACAAATTAGTGGCGCTGGGTATTCTGGCACGCTCAGGTCACCACGATCCCACGACCTTGGTCCTGTCGGCAACGGCCTTGGCTGTTCCCGCAAAGCGCATCGACACCGAGCCCGCTGCCCCGGCCCATGATCCGCGCCCCGCGTTCGAAGCGCATAGTCGCCATTGGCAGCCCAGTGATGCCTTGGTTGATCTGCTGGTAATGACTCAGGGGATTCCCCGCGCCTTCGTCAACTCAATCGCTTCAGCGTTTCTGCCTTCTGAGAACGGACGCGATGTCGATACTCAGTTCCGACAACACGCCCTCGCGCGATGGCGCGCACAACAAGGACTCACCACGGCATTTGAGATCACCACGCCTGCACCCTTTGGTAAAGACTGGCAGCCGAATCAGGATGCCCTCGACATTCTCGAGCAAGCCGGCATCGATCCGGGATTTGCCGACTCGGTGAGAGCGGAATTTGTACTCTACTGGAGCGAACGGGGCGGTCCGCCAAAAGAAATCAATACGCGTTTTGTCGAACACGTGCGTCGTCGCTGGTTACGTCATACCAGCCAGATACACCACAGTACCGAACCGATACGCATACCACGACACTGGCAACCTGACGTAGCGGTCTATGACACGCTTAGGCTGGCCGGCATTTCGGAGCAGGATGCCAAAGCATTGTTACCGGAATTTGTGATGTACTGGATAGATAGCAACGAGGTGCACACTTCTTGGAACAGTAAGTTTCTGCAACATGTGAAGCGCCAAACTCAGAGCGCGCACTATGGAGGTCACGATGGCGGAGAAAAAGGACGCGGCGGCACTGGCGCAAGCCATCGTTCAAAGGACCGAAGTCTCAACGACGACCTCACCGACACCAGCTGGGCCAACTGAGGCCTCAGAGCCTCCCGACGCGCAAGGCATCGAGGCCATTAACCAGGTCTTCGGGCTGTTTCGACTGAACTATCACAATCAATACTACGCCGCGTGGTCTGATTCAGAGCAGGTCAAACAGGTCAAACGGCTTTGGCTTGAGGCGCTTGACGCCTACCCCACCGCCGTCATCTTGCGCGCGGCCCAACATGCCATCGAAACCAGTGACTATTTGCCGACGCTCAACCGCATGATTGACGCCTGCCGGCATGGCATGAGTGATTTAGGCTTACCGTCGCCTTACGACGCCTATCGAGAAGCCTGCCTCGCGCCCTCGCCTAAAACAGGAGCGGCCTGGCGACACCCTGCTGTTTACCTAGCAGGCTGCGACTGCGGCTGGTTTTTGTTAGCCAATGAGGCAGAGTATCGAACCTGGCCCCTATTTCGCGAACACTATGAGCGCTGGGTCAGTCGCGCGGCACGAGGTGAAATACTCAAGGGGCCTGAGCGCGTTAGCATTGCGCCCGCTGATGACAAGCCTCCGAGTACCGAAGAACAAATAACGCATTTAGAGCAATTACGGAGAGAGACCGGTCTCTAACCCTCAGTGGTGCTCCCAACATCAAGCCAACAGGCAATGGCCTCTCTTACTCGCGTTGCTTGATCGACAACCCTCTGATGGTTGGCCCGCAAGCCTGCGACATTCTCTTCTTTGCAAGACTGCTCGAGCTCACTGGCCGCGGCCGACAACGTCGATGCATACAGAGTCGCACTGGCACCTTTTAATCGATGCGCAATCTGTTGCAGCCGGGCTCGGTCATCGGCTTCGACGGCCACGGTACTGGCATCAAGATCGGCAGACAATTCGTCGACAAAGATTCCCAGCAACGAACACACTCCATCGCGGTTGCCGCCCATCAGCTCGATGAGCGCTTCAAAATCAATGGGGAGCGCGGTAGTTTGCATCGACTTTAGGGAACCCGCCTACCATGACTTAACGGCCGGCATAGCGACTGCTTGGGGGCACTAGTAACCCGCGTAGTCATCGCGGGCGAGATTTTCAAAGCGCGTAAATTCCCCCTGAAAGGCAAGCCGGCAGGTGCCGATGGGGCCGTTTCGCTGCTTACCAATAATAATCTCAGCAACACCCTTATCGGGCGAATCTTCGTGATACACCTCATCACGATAAATAAACATCACCACATCCGCGTCTTGCTCGATCGCTCCCGATTCACGTAAATCTGAATTAACCGGCCGCTTATTGGGTCTTTGCTCCAAGGCTCTATTGAGCTGTGACAAAGCAACCACGGGGCAGCGGAATTCCTTGGCAATCGCTTTCAAATTGCGCGAAATTTCGGAGATCTCAGCAGTACGGCCCTCGTTGGAGCCCGCCACTCGCATTAATTGGAGGTAATCGATCATGATCATGGCAAGATCGCCATGCTCTCGCGACAAGCGACGGACACGTGACCTGACTTCGGTCGGCGTCAATGCTGGTGTATCGTCAATAAAGATTGAAGTGTCTTTTAGCTTGGCCATCGCCGACGATAATTTAGGCCAATCGTCTTGCTGTAACTTTCCCGTGCGAACACGAGACTGATCAATTTTACCCAGAGAAGACATCATTCTGATCACCAACTGCTCAGCTGGCATCTCCATCGAAAAGACCACAATCGGTTTTTCTGTGTGCGCTGAGGCATTCTCGACTAAGTTCATCGCAAAACTGGTTTTGCCCATCGACGGTCGGCCCGCGACAATCACTAAGTCGGAGGGCTGAAGTCCGGATGTCTTTTTATCCAGATCGATAAAACCGGTCGTAAGACCCGTAATATCACCGCCCGTGTTGTAGAGTTCTTCGATGCGCTCCAAAGCGCCGGAAAGCAGCGGCGCCATGCTCTGTGGGCCACCCGATTTCGGCCCGCTCTCAGACACGGTCATGATCAGTCGTTCAGCCTCATCGACCAATTCGTCTGCGCTGCGTCCCTCTGGGTTAAAACCGGCGGTGGCAATATCTTGCGCTGCACCAATGAGTTTGCGAAGCAGCGCACGTTCTCTGACGGCGCGAGCGTAAGCGCTGACGTTGGCCGCTGTTGGCGTTTGCTCTACGAGGTCGGTCAGATAGGTATGACCCCCTGCCGCGTCAAGTTCTCCGGTAGCGAGTAGCCGGTCGGCAACCGTAATGACGTCAATCGGTTCATTGCGATCCACCAGCAATGCGATCTGACGAAAAATGGCGCGGTGCTCTGGACGATAAAAATCGCTGGCATTCACTTGCTCAGCAATGGCGTCCCAGCTCTCTGGCGCTAACAAAATACCGCCGATCACCGAGCGTTCCGCCTCGATTGATTGGGGTTGCATGCGGATCCGGGAAATATCCGGATCCTGAGAGGTGACCGAGTTCAAAACGCTGCCTTTTGTTGTGCACCATCGTATCGATCGCCGTGACACTGGCTCTGATCGAGCCGGCCCATCATCAGCCACCGGGCCGAATAGAGTACCTGTGACAACGGCAACGCGCCAGCAGATATCTGAGCTTGCGGGGCTTATCGCCCCGGCGGGGGCTATTCTGCGATGATATGGATCGCGACCGACGTCGACACGTCGGCGTGTACCTGAATCATAATCTCAAATTCGCCCAATTCACGGATGGCACCCTCAGGGAGACGCACTTCTGCCTTGTCGACATCACAACCGGCGGCTGTGAGCGCATCGGCGATATCGCGGGTGCCCACTGAACCAAATAGCTTGCCTTCTTCTCCAGCAGTCGCAGCAATCTCGATGGCCGTTAACGCTGCCAACGCATCGCCTCGCGTTTGCGCTGCGGCGAGCGTCTCGGACGCGGCTGCTTCGAGCTCTGCGCGGCGTGTTTCGAACTTGGCGACGTTATCTTCTGTTGCGGCAACCGCTTTCCCTTGCGGGATCAAAAAATTGCGACCGTAACCGGGTTTCACGTCTACCGTGTCGCCGAGACCGCCGAGACTACCAATATTTTCCAATAATATAACTTCCATCATTTCTTCCTCTGTTAACCGGCAATGCGGTCGACTTGCTTCAATCCATAACCGACAGCGTCAGTCTCCACCGGGGCCTTGATCGGCAGATCGTCTCCACCTACCCCTGACATCGGCAAAGGCATCTATCACGACACACCCTACCCACAACCACTTCACTGGATCGAGCACGATCCACAATGCATACATCAGAGTCAACCAGGTGACTCCCTTGCCCGCTCGCTTCGCAAAAGCGTGTAGTAGCGAGAATCCCACGAGGGTGAGAGGCAATACCACGACCGCGCTCCACACTCGCCAATCAGAACCCATCCACCACAGAATGAGCGCCATGCTGGCCATCAATAACACCGCGCCCACCGGAAGCCGTAACGCGCGAAACTCCTCTCCAAACCCCCCTGGGTTATAAAGAGAGGCCTGCCAATACCGCCCCAAAAGCAAACTCAGCAGTGCAATCACCGCGTTGCCCGTGGCCAGCAGTGCGGCCACTTGGGGCACCGACACCGCGTTAAATACCCTCTCTGCGGCCTCACCTTGGACCAGTTCCTGCTCGAGCTGCGCCAGCGCCTGATTAAAGGTCGCCACTAACTCCTGCAAAAACCCGCCATTGAACAGCGTTAAGGCCGCACCACCGAGCAACGCCAGGGGCACACTCGCCATCACCGCCAGCGATAGACTGACACTTGCGCGCAAAATCACCGCCAGGCAAAACGTACCCAGCAATAAGAGTACGCTCCCCGTATCGCCACTCATCGCAGCGATCAGGATGGCGGGCAAGATTGCCCACAGTGTCAGCCAGCCGCCGGAGGCTGAACCGTTTCTTAACGTGACCAGTGCAATGGCTGCGGCACTGACCCAGCCAAATAACAAACTTCCAGATCCCAATACTGCAACGCCGAGAGCTTGCCACCGGCCGCGCATGATAAATTCAGCGAGGCCGCGCATGGTTAATACTTAGTCGTGCGCGTCGGTATACGGCAGTAATGCTAGGTATCGCGCGCGCTTAACCGCCGTCGCCAGCTGTCGCTGATACTTAGCCTTGGTGCCCGTAATGCGGCTCGGCACAATTTTGCCAGTCTCTGAAACATACTGCTTTAACGTGTCGAGATCCTTGTAGTCGATCTCCTTAACACCCTCAGCGGTAAAACGGCAAAACTTTCGTCGTCGAAAAAAACGTGACATAGCTTATTCCTCGCTTGCTGCTTCTGACTCTGCTGCCGGCTCGGCAGCCTCTTCAGAGGATGAATCCGTGGCTTCTGCTGTCGCAGCTGCTTTACGCGCGTCGTTATCGTTACGCTCCTGATATCGCGCCTTACGCTCTTTATCCTCGCGCTCAGCTTTCATCAGCAAAGACTCTTCTAATGCCGGCTCGTCGCGTCGGATGACCAAGTTTCGGATGACAGCGTCGTTATAACGGAAGGTAGTCGTCAGCTCTTCCATCGCCTCATTAGTGGCCTCTACGTTCATCATGACGTAGTGCGCCTTATGGATTTTATTGATGTGGTAAGCCAACTGCCGTCGGCCCCAATCCTCCAGACGATGAACCGTGCCACCATCTTTCGTGATGACGGCGCTATAACGTTCAATCATTCCGGGAACTTGTTCAGACTGGTCCGGATGGACCATGAACACAACTTCGTAGTGTCGCACTCGCGTACTCCTTATGGATTAAGCCACCCACATTGTGGTGTGGCAAGGAGGAAAGGCCCCTATGGGCCCAGCCAAATTTTTGAGGGGCGGAGTCTACAAAGGTCACCACCGCTTTGCAAATGCCAAATTGGGCTCCATATGTCGACGCTCGCAATCAGTCGCGCAGTTGCCGCACCGCCTCGAACAAACAAATACCCGCCGCCACGGACACATTGAGACTCGATACCGTGCCCGCCATCGGCAACTGCACCCGGTAATCGCACAACTCTTGGGTCAAACGCCTCATCCCCGACCCCTCCGAACCCAGCACGAGCGCGCAGGGCCCGGCTAAATCCCGCTCAAACAGGGTCTCGCTGGCATCGCCACTGGTACCGATAATCCAAACGCCTGCTTGTTTTAGCGTTTCGATGGTTCTGGCCAAATTGGTGACTCTCACCCAGGGAACCGCCTCCGCTGCACCACAGGCTACTTTACGCACCACCGCATTCACGTCAGCGCTGCGATCTTTCGGGAAAATCACCGCCGTTACGCCCGCAGCCTCGGCACTGCGCAAACACGCCCCTAAGTTATGGGGATCGGTGACACCGTCGAGAATGAGTATGAGCGGTACCGCGGCCTGCGCCACCAAACCCAGTAGATTTGCCTCGGGCATCCCCTCGCTGTTATCGGCGGCACCCGAATGCAGTACCGCCACGACACCCTGATGACGACCTTCAACACGTTCATCTAGGACCTGTCTTGGACAAGGCTCCAAGACAACGCCTTGATTCCGCGCCAGTGCACACAGCGCTTGCATCCGTTTGTCATTGCGGCTCGATTGCACGAGGACGGTGTTCACTCGCTTCGGGTCGAGACGAAGAAGACTTTCCACGGCGTGATAACCAAATACCGTCTCTTCCATGGGTCACCGCTCTTTGCGCGGACTGCTAGTGCGTTTTGACGATTTAGCAGCGGCTGACTTGCCTACCTTTTTGCGACTCGTCGACTTTTTCGTCGCGCCACCACCCTTTACATCAGTCTGACCCAATTGAGCTTTACTCGATGCAGGCTGACTCGATTTGGCCTTGCTGGATTTGGTCTTGCTCGACTTGGCCTTGTTCGACTTAGCCTTGCTCGATGCAGGCTGACCCTGGCTCTCATGATTGGCTTTCTGGGCGGTCTTGCGCTTCTTCTTAGACCGTTCGCGGCTGGATTTATCCTTTTTGGGGCCCTCACCCGGCTTGCGCGGCCCTGCCCCAGCAGCACGCTTTGAGCTCGCACCATCGGCCAATTCAAGATCAATTTTGCGATCATCCAGATCGACGCGGGCGACCTTAACGGCGACCACGCCGCCCAGTTGAAACACCTGACGGGTTCTCTCACCCACCAAACGCTGTTTGGCTTGGTCAAAATGATAGTAATCGCCCGGCAGCGCACTCACATGCAACAGGCCTTCGATATACAGGTCATGCAACTCAACAAAAACGCCGAAATTTGTCACAGCGGCAATCACGCCCGAAAAAGCGTCGCCAATACGATCCTTCAAAAATTCGCATTTGAGCCACGCATCCACCTCTCGCGTCGCATCATCGGCACGTCGCTCGGTCATCGAGCACTGCTCACCGAGCGCCAACATGCCGGCCATATCATAGGGGTAAATCACTTCGCGCTGCAGCGCCTTAGCGCCGGGAACACGGCTCACGTGCGCACTCTTAGTGCGACCCCGAATGACCGACCGGATAGCGCGGTGTACTAAGAGGTCGGGGTAACGACGAATCGGCGACGTAAAGTGGGCATAGGCCTCAAAGTGAAGCCCAAAGTGCCCGCCATTGTCGGGCTGATACACCGCTTGCGAGAGAGATCGCAACAACATGGTTTGAATGACTTGTGCATCATCCCGCCCCTCAACCGCGCTCAGCAGTGACTGATAGTGCTCGGGGGTGGGTTTCAGACCACCGGGTAATTCGAGGGTCAATTCGCCCAAAAAGGCGCGCAAGTTCTCGAGTTTTTGCGCACTCGGACCCTCGTGCACCCGAAACAAAGCAGGCTGCTCGCTCGTCTCCAAAAAGCGGGCGGTGGCCACATTGGCGATCAACATGCATTCTTCAATCAGCTTATGCGCGTCGTTACGATAGACCGGCTCAATCGCGGCGATCTTGCGCTGCTCGTCAAACACAATACGGGTCTCTTGCGTATCAAAATCGAGCGCGCCCCGTTGCTCGCGAGCGCCACGCAATACCTCATATAAGCGATAGAGTCGTGCAATATCGTCAAGCCGCTCGGCAGCCACATTGGGACTTTCACCATCGGTGAGCACGGCACCCACGTCGGTATAAGTTAACCGCGCATGCGAATGAATCACCGCCTCGTAAAAAACGTAATGGGCTAACTCGCCCTCTGGCCCAATTTGCATGTCGCAGACCATCGCCAATCGATCTACTCGGGGTTTCAGTGAGCACAAGCCATTCGACAGGACTTCAGGGAACATCGGCACCACGCGCTCGGGGAAGTAAACCGAATTCCCTCGATAGCTGGCTTCTTCATCCAATGCACTGCCTACCGGCACGTAATGCGAGACATCGGCAATGGCGACACGGAGCTGAAAGCCACCCTCTCGCTCTTCACACCACACCGCATCATCAAAATCTCTCGCGTCTTCTCCGTCGATGGTGACAAAAGGCACATCACGCAAATCGACCCGATGATGTTTATCGTCCTCGGTGGGCTCCTCCCCGAGAGTACCGGCCTCGCGCAGGACTTCGTCGGGCCATTCGTAGGGAATACCGTGGGCACGAATGGCCACATCGATCTCAAGGCCGGGATCAAGGTGATCACCGAGCACTTCCACTACTTTACCCTTAGCGCCGAGCGTTGCAGAGGGATAGTCGGTCAACTCCACCGAAACCAGCTGGCCATGACGTGCACCACCCTTGCTGTTGGGCGGTATTAAAATGTGGTTTCGGATGCGCGTATTGTGAGAAATCAAATAGCCAATGCCGCTCTCTTCCATATAGCGACCCACCACCTGGGTATGAGCGCGACTCAGCACCTCCGCTATTTGGCCCTCGGCGCGGCCGCGTCGGTCTACCCCCGCTATGGCCACTAACACCTCGTCGCCATCGAAAACCTGATACATCTCTCGGGCGGACAAGAACAAGTCGTCACCCTCCTCCTGTAACGGGCGGGCAAACCCATAGCCGTCGCGGTGACCCATTACGCGGCAATGCAATAGATCCATTCGTTTGGGCACACCATAAGCGCCGCGCCGGCCCGAGATAAGCTGCCCATCTCGCTGCATAGCCCGCAATCGTCTGCGGAGCGCATCGAGGTCCCGCTCCTCCTGCAAATCGAGCTGCTCAGCGATCGCCCCGAATTTCATGGGGGCATCCGCCGCCTCAAGCACACCCAATATAATCTCCCGGCTCGGGATCGGGTGCGCGTAGCGATCCTGTTCCCGCGAGGCATGGGGATCAGTAGGAGGCTTATTCATTTGGTCTTTACGGCGCGGTGCCAAAGGATTTCCGGAAGGCCCTTATCAGAGCTCCTGATGCGTGAACGCTAATTGTACGCCTCTCGAAGGCGCTAATCTGCCCAAAACAGTGCTTTAATTGTGATCGTGTCGGCAGGCCCATCAGAGCACAAGGCTCAAGTGATAGTCGCAGTGAACCTCGGGCTGCGTTCACAGACACAGCGTCGACCGCCCGGGCTTATGGGTCTCTCCAGTAGTGCGTCGCTTAAGCTGAGGAGGCTTCGTCGCAGATCGCAAGTGCGATGCCGCCCTGGTCGCAAAATTGACAGTTGTGGGGCGACGCAGTACGCTCCGCGCCCTCTGACTCAACAGAGTTTCCCGCTGCCCAGGTGGTGAAATTGGTAGACACGCTAGCTTCAGGTGCTAGTGCTCGCAAGGGCGTGGAGGTTCAAGTCCTCTCCTGGGCACCATCGCTAACCCTTTTTTCTTTCTGTAAATCAATCTCATGCGTCAATGCGCAACCAGTCACTCCCCACCTCACTCCCCAATATGCACAGTCAAGCGCCTCGATTTGTGGTAGCGGTATTTATCTGGATTACTCGTCGGGTAGCGTCTTCATCACTTCGAACAGAGCATCCATGATGTCTGTCACATCACTCGCTAGCTCTTCTCGCTCAGCCATTGGTGCATTGCCGAAGTCGATTGCTCCCTGAAGCTTCCGCAACCTATTCATTAATTCTTGAAGTTCAGCTTTCATATTCACTGCCAGATGCGATGGATGTGGGGGGAGCATATCAGGCTCAGTGAGGCGGGTTTTGCTCCGCAGAGATTGACACCCGGGGGGAGAGGTCGGCCGTGTTCATCGGCGGGAGGGTCCACCTCCATTGACCAACCAGTATTGCGCTGCCATGAGCTGCTGGGCAAAGGCGGGAAGACTCGGTGATGGCGTCACTCTGACGGTACCTAAAAACTCGAACACAGTAGCGAGGCGTTATTTACCCTCACGAACATCAAGACCACCCTGACTGGCAGAAACACTATCCAGACTAGCCACGGGGTTCGTAGGCTAAGCTCTGCTGCCAGAAATCGACGACGTAGTTGATCCTTGCGCGCAACAGCTCTCTATAAGCTGGCAGGTCGCTTAGGTGTACCCAACGACATTCTATAATGCCCTCTTCGACCTGCGGATCTGTATCATCATCATCACCGTCGTAATCCATTAGGTACCAATGCGTTTTTTTCAGGTAATCAACCTTCTGGTGACTGGTCGTGTGATAGGTAGAAACAAGCTTACCGAGTATGGTCAATTTCTTTGCTTCAAGGCCGGTTTCTTCTTCAACCTCTCGAAGCGCAGAGACCTCTGGGAGCTGTAAATCTTCAATGCGCCCTTTTGGCATGTCCCACTTGCCCCGTTTAAATATTAGTAATAAGTGATGGCTTCGATTGCAGACGAGGCCACCCGCAGACTCTATTAATGGCAGCCCCACCGTATTTTTCAGGGTGTGCTTGCCCGTCGGCGTATTGGCAGTTTTGTTATTCATTCAAATCCTAATAGTCACTTCCTTGCAGTTTTAATTCTTTCAGTATGGCGAGCTGCTGTAAAGTCAGGCCTTGAAACTTGACCCCCCCCAATTTGATTGAGTGTGCTGAGGTGATGTCCTCGCCCGTCAAATGCGCAAACTTCCCACCGCTTAACAACCGCACAACGTGCAACATACAGGTCAGGCGTGCCTCTCTTTTCGTGTTGGAACCGACCACCACCCAAGGCGATTTTTCTGATGACGCGTGGGCGAACATCAGCTCCTTGTAATGGGTGAAGACCTCCCATTTTTTACGCGCCTCTAAATCATTGCCAGAGAGCTTCCAAAAGGTCAGTGGATTGTTTAGGCGATCTTCAAAACGAATCAGCTGCGTATCAGGGCTTACGGATAGGTAAAACTTAATTAAAAGAAGGCCCTTATCGATCAGGCCATGCTCCCAGTGCAGGACCTTCTTCATAAAATACTCGTATTGCTTTTGTGAGCAATAACCCATGGTAGGTTCGATCAGCGCTCGGCTGTACCAAGATCGATCAAAAAAAACGATCTCTCCGCTATCTGGCAGCCTTTTTTCATAGCGCCTGAACCAATATTTTGACTCTTTCTTACTAGGTACCCCTAACGCCTCTACTCGAGTATGAGCTGGCATAATATTTTCAGTAAAACGCTTGATGGTCGAGCCCTTACCCGCGGCATCGCGTCCCTCAAAAAGAATACATAACCGTTGGCCATTTTTGATCAGCTTCTGTTGAATCCTGAGAATCTCAACCTGTAATCGCCGTTTTTCAATCTGATAATCGTGCTCCGAAACACCTTTATAGGGTGTTTCAATAGCGATGACCCTTCTGGTTTTCAGTCGAGCTTTATGGTTCACGGATCGAGCAGGCAACTCGTCTTTAGGACTGATCATCGAAGGGACTTTTTGCTGGGGGGAGTTAGTGACAGCGCCGCCCTTCTCCTCTTTATTTGTATTCGTCATCTGTTGGCCTTTAGACAAAAAACGGTCTTCCATGGAAACGCTCTGAGCGTAGACAGTAAGTTTCTCGTTGGAAAATGAATTTTTTATGTCAGTTGATGATTTGATCGCTCATTCCGCTAACCGACCTCCTACCCAGCACTGGTGGCTGTAGAGTCAAATACTGTTCGCAGTTGCAGGTCTGATCCGGCCTCGCTTACGGGTGCCGATAAAGGTACGACAAGCGCAGCTAGCAAGCAGTTGCGCTGAACACGCAAGGCTGGGGGCATGCTTGCAAATGAGAGGTCTATAGCGCCAACGCAAGGCAACCCGAGGGTTAGCGGTCACTGCTGATGCCGCTCCAGGGCACCAATGATCCAGACAGTTCCGCAGCCACCTCACCTCATTGAGGCAAAGCTAGCGACTTTAACGTGTCCAAGTATTGCGCTCCCGTGAGCTGCTGGGCAGAGGCGGGAAGACTCGGTGAGGGCGTCGCTCTGACGGTACCCAAAAAATGCGCCACGCCAATATGAACACCCAACGACCTCAAAATGCCAAACGCGATGCTGACATGAAAATAGAAGCTCGGTAGCGCGTAAGTCAGAAAAAAGTCTTCGGTGGTAAAGGGCAGGATGGTGTCGCCATATTGAAAGATGACCTCGCCCCCTGCTGCGGCGTTAACCTGTTCTTTGTCTAGGCCCGCAATATGACTGCGCGCCGTTTTTAGGTGGTCAATAAGGCCTTGGAAATCGAGCTTTAAATCCATATTGGGGCCACTGATCATTGACGTTGAGGCGGCATGCATCGCCGTATCCGAAAAATGTGCGATCGTAATGATCTGAAAATGTAACGGCAGCATATCGGGGAATAACGACGCGTTAACCATGTCCTCAAGAGACACTGCGAGCTCACTGGCTTGATCCCTAGCTTGCTCCAGATAACCAATAGCGGAGGTAAGGTACTGTAAGTAACTGCACGCAGTCAGGGTGTAGAGATCTGTCATAGGAATACCTTTTTAAGTAAAGATCAGCGCAAAATCCGCTGCACACTCGCCAGGCAAGAGGATCGTGGCGCGACCTGAACGATGAACCGGTCAAGTGAACAAACCCAGCATACCTCAGCGCTCACACTGAGAAAGCGTGAGTCATCGAGCAGACAAGCTCACCCCCCAAAGGCAGCTTCGTGCATCAAGCGCCCCGGCCACAACGTGAGCAGGCCCGTTACGGCGAGGGCGAGCACATAAAGCGTCACCATCCACCTCTGATGTTGGCGAATATTTCCCACGCGCGCGTGATACACCGCAATGATTAAAGAAAGCAGCGTCCACGCACTCAGTAGATGGATCGGACTAAAGCTGCGCCAGGTCTGGATCGTACTGATAAAAAAAGAAGAAATAGCCACGTAAGTCATCAGCGAT
>CAJQKG010000131.1 GCA_905478845.1 uncultured Luminiphilus sp. | reverse complement strand
ATGGTGCCCAGGGGCGGAATCGAACCACCGACACGAGGATTTTCAATCCACTGCTCTACCGACTGAGCTACCTGGGCAACGACGGGTTTAGCGCCCGAAGCGCCGCGTATTAAACCTGTGCACCCCCTACGCGTCAAGTTTTGGGTTATCGAGTGGGCCGAGCGGCTTACGTTGGGATTGAGTGCGTTGGCTCCGTTTGTGATGCGACGTGATGGTCTGACGCGAGCAAAGAGTAGATAGCCGGTAACAATACCAAGGTAAACAGGGTCCCCATTAACATCCCGATGACCAAGATAAACCCAATACTGTTGCGCGCTTCCGCCCCGGCGCCCGTGACCAGAACCAGGGGAAAGTGACCGAACACCGTGGCCCCCGTCGTCATCAGAACCGGACGCAGCCGATTCATTGAGGCAGCTTTAATGGCCTCGATCTTACTGAGCCCCTCCATTTGCGCTTGATTAGCAAACTCGACGATTAATATCGCATTTTTGGAGATCAGCCCCACGAGGGTGATTAACCCTATTTGAGAATAAATATTAATGGTGGTGAAGCCGGTAAAAGTAATCACCATCGCCGCGAATAGAGCCAAGGGTGCCGACCCCAACAAGATAATGAGGGGATCCCGAAAACTGTCAAACTGCAGCGCCAATACGAGAAATACCATCACGAGAGAGGCGCCTAGCACCCCCACCATGGTATTACCCTCGCGACGAATCTCGCGTGACTCTCCGGTGTAATCGAGTACATATCCGGGTGGTAGCGTGTTGCTCGCGATCCGCTCGATTTCACTGAGCGCCTGCTCTTTGGTGTACCCCGGAATCACGCCACCGAACAGTTTGAAACTGCCTTTTTGTTGAAACCGGGTGAGTGCTCTGGCAGTGGTGTTGCGCTCGAGTGTGGCGAACGTGCCGAAGGGTACCTGCCCACCCGAAGGAAGCGTGATGGGGGTATCCAATAGCGTTTCGGGTGATCTTTTTAGATCGCGTTTTAGCATGGGGATAACGCGATAGGCGCGACCTCGCTCGTCGTATCGGGTGACATACCCCTCTGATACGAACAAGCTCATCTGCGAGGTGACAGCATTAAGGCTCATGCCCAAGTCTGCGAGCCGATCCTTGTCGAGCCGATATTCCACCGAGAGGAGATCGAGGCGTAAGCTGGTATCAAAGTACAAAAACAGCCCGGAAGCTTGCGCTTTTTCAACCATCGCTAGCGCATGAGGGCGCATCTCACGGGTAGACTCTGTGGAAGTAATCACGACTTCGACATCGAACTGTCCTGCTGTCGGCAGGGCTGGTGTCGTCGCTGGAAAGGCCCGCACTGAAGGTAAGGCTGCCAGATCTGATCGAATCGTTGGCAATAAACGGTGGGTGCTGAGCGTTCGCTCATCGGGTGGCACGAACTCATGCCCACCGTAGCCTCCGGAGGGACCCAATGTCTGCCAAATGTAGCTGGTCTCAGGTCTTTTAAGGAGAACGTCTACCGCCTCAGTGAAGCCTTGTAGTGTTTCTTCGATAGTTGATTCTGGCGCTGCATCAACCACGAGATTGATTGCACTTTGATCCTCGACCGGGGCTAATTCTTGCAATGAAAACAGGTAAAGCGGCACGATTAATAGAGTGAAAAACCCGCCTGCTGCGATCAGTTGCAAACGCCAGCGCAGAGAAAAATCGATTAATCGCCCGTAACGCGTCGAGATCGTCTCGAACCAACGATTGACCCAACGCGTGATACGCGTCTCGTGACCACGATCCGGACACACCCAGGCGCTCATAATCGGCGACAGCGTCATGGCGACAAAACCTGAAATGAGAACGGCTACCGCGAGAGTGAACGCAAATTCTCTAAACAGAACGCCCGATAGCCCCGCTAGAAAGCCAATGGGCGCATAAACCACCCCCAAGGTGATGGTCATAGCAATAATGGGGGACAGTAGCCGCCGAGAGGAGGCCAGCGCGGCATCGCGTCTGCTCATGCCCTCGCGCAGATTGCGCGCCACATTCTCGACTACCACGATGGCATCGTCGACCACCAGGCCGACTGATAACACGACCGCTAAAATCGTCAATAGATTGAGAGAAAATCCCATTGCCGACATGGCCGCGGCGGTGCCCAAAATCGAAATGGGTATGGTCAACAGTGGCACCAACGCACTTCTGACTGAGCCCATTAGCGCCACTACCACCAGACCCACTAGCAAAACGGTTTCACCGAGTGTCAGAAAAATCTCCGCAACGGCGTCGCGCATGTAGCGAGAATTATCAAACGGAATAGTGAGCTGTAGATCAGGGGGAAGGGTGCTGTTGATTTCGTCAACTGACTCATACAGGAGGTTGCCTACCGCGATTTCGCTCGTACCGGGCTCGGGGTAGACCGGTATGAATACGACTTGATCCTGATTAGAGCGCGCCATTCGAGAGACTTCCATCGTACCCACCTCGACCGTGGCGACGTCTCCGAGGCGGATCTCTGTTCCATGCTCTTGTCGGATCAGCATGTTGGCGAAATCTTCTGGAGATCTCGCTTCGCTGTTCGTTTGAAGGTTGATGCGCTGCGAGCCACTCTCAGCCTGGCCAAAGGTACCAATGACATTATTGCGGCGCAGTGTGAGTTGAATATCGTTGGTGTCGACGTTTAAGGCAGCCATACGCCAAGGATCCAGCCAGATACGCATCGCCTGGGGCAAGCCATAATTGACCACTCTCTGCACATTGGGTAAGGCAGACAAGCGCGGCAAAATGGTGCGCTGAATGATGTCAGTGACCTCTGCATAGGTCCGCGTGGGCGGGATCTTCACCCCCAAATAAAAGCTGGCATAAGGGGTATCAGCGCGGCTGATTTCGATCGAGGGGTCTTCAGTGCCTTCAGGGAGTTCGAAGCGGATTTGACTTAGCCGTGTCGACAGTTCGGCTAATACCTTGGTCGTATCTTGGTTCAGTCGTAACCACAGCGTTACGGTGCTGACCCCAGCCATGGTGACTGATTCGACATAGTCGAGCCCCGGTACACTGCTGGCTACGCGCTCGATGGGCTCTGTCACAAAGCCTTGTACCGTCTCGGCACTAGCGCCGGGGTAAACGGTTGAGATCGCGATGGAAGAACTTTCAATCACCGGAAACGAGATGACCGGTAAATGAATGGCTGAACGAATGCCAACCAGCAGCAGTGCGAGACAAAAAACCGCCGCGACTACGGGCCGCTCGATAAAAATATCAGTCCAGCGCGGTCGGTTTTGAGGCGAGGTCACCCTCGTGGCACCTCTGCCTGAACCCGCAATAAAATTTGATCGCTCAGTTTAAAAGCACCCTTATCTGCGATGCGATCGTCAGGGCTGAGCGCTCCCAAGATAAAAAAGCGGCCGTCCCGCTCACCCCGTACCTCGACTCTGCGCAGTGATGCTTTGTGGGGAAGATGCGCTCCTGAATCAGACGGCTCAACCACAAACGCATGAGGGCCTTCCGGGTCCCAGCGGACGCTGCGCGCGGGCACTGATAACACGTCTTCTCTGGGGCCTGTGCTCACTGCTACCTGCACGAGTGCTCCGTGGCGCAGTCCTGCCGCTTGCAGTGCTGCGCGTACATCATAGGTGCGAGTCCCCTCGGCGAAGGCATCTGAAACCGCAATGACTTTGGCAGGACCGATCGCATTCCCCGTGATATCGCGAATAGTGACGGTGTCGCCAACGCTCAGCTCAGCAAGCCCTTGAGGCACTTTAAAGTCCACCCAGCGTTCCGCATTTAATCCCGTGAGGGTGGTCAATACCTCGCTGAGATGCATCAAATCACCGACACGTTGAGGGTAAATGCCTAAGGTGCCCGTGAAGGGCGCGCGCACGGTCATTCTACTGAGACGTGCATTTAATACGGCAATTTGCGCTGTAAGGGACAGCGTTTGCGCAGTCAGCGTATCGAGTTGATCGCGAGAGACCAGGGCATCCGCTTCTAGTGTTTGGTTGCGTTCGAGCTGCGTATTCACCAAGTTCAAGTCAGCCTGCAGTGCCGTCCGTTGCGCTTCTAGATCATCGTTAAAGAGCACCACAATGGCCGCTCCTTTGGGCACCGTATCACCACTGTGAAAGGGTAGTTGGACGACCCGGCCGGGTATCTCTGTCGCAATGACTAAATGCTCGGGGGACCGCACGGTTCCGCTGAGTAATCGTGTGGGCGCCCAACTATCTGATCGTACCTGCGCGACGGTAATGGTTTCACTCGGTGGCGGAAAGCTTTCCATGAACGCCATGGCTTGAGCAATCTGCGAGTACTTCACGCCGGCCAGCACCGCCGTCACCGTTAAACAAGACAGCGCCGTTATTAGCCAGGCTCTCCATTTCATCGATCAGCACCTCTGCTGATTGGTCGGCACCGTGTTGCCGATGAGACGGTTTGGCTATTCACTGGGTGGCACATAACCTTCGGCTTGATCAAAGGCCTCGCCGGCAAGAAACTTATCCATTTCACCCATCAAGTATTGCCGCGCTTCAGCATCAATTAAGCTGAGGTGCTTTTCGTTAATGAGCATGGTTTGATGACTTTGCCACTCGAGCCATGCCTTTTTGGAGACATGATCGAAAATATCTTGCCCCTTCGCGCCGGGCAGCGGGGGCCGGTCAAGGCCCTCCAATGTTTCCTGATAGCGTCTACAGTTGACCATTCTTGTCATGAACCATTCCTCACCCTAGGCGTCGTTACCCAGTGTCTTTAAGAGCCGCACGATGGGTGCGGGCAACCCGACCGATGGTACCGGATCCAAACCGAACCAGCGCAGGTCATTATCATCAAATTTTACGCTCGGCGAGTGGGTTTGGTTTTCTGCGCACCGCCCATAAACGGGCGTTGCTTCAAGTTTAAAATGCGTAAAAACGTGGTGAAAAGGGGTTCCGAGATAACACTCGGCGGCACTGACGCCGACATTGTGATGCAGCCACTCTCTCGCTGAGCGCTCATCCGACAATTCGGGTGGCGCCCATAACCCGCCCCATATTCCGTTAGCCGCACGTTTCTGCAAGAGCACCTCGCCCGATGATCTGATTGCAACGGCAAACCAGCGTTGCCGCGAGGGCTTTGGCTTTTGCGGCTTGCGACCGGGAAAGGCCGTTTGGTTTTGGGTTGCGAGCGCGCTGCAGTTTGCTTGCAGGGGGCAGGTGGGGCAGGTGGGCTGGGTGCGCTTACAGCAGGTGGCACCGAGGTCCATCACGGCTTGCGTGTAATCTGCGACGCGCTGATGAGGCGTATGGTGCTCGGCTAGGGCCCATAACTGGTCGCTTACGGTGCGTTGGCCGGGCCAGCCCTCGACCGCGTAGTAACGCGCGAGCACACGCTTCACGTTACCGTCGAGAATGGGTGCCCGCCCGCCCATCGCCAGACACAATATTGCCCCTGCGGTAGAGCGACCAATGCCGGGGAGTGATACCAAATCATCAAGATTCTCAGGAAAGCGACCGTCATGGTCAGCGCAGATTGTTTTAGCACTGCGGTGCAGGTTGCGCGCGCGGGCGTAGTACCCGAGACCGGTCCACAAATGCAAAACAGTATCCTCAGGCGCTATGGCAAGATCGTGCACCGTGGGGAAGGCCGCCATAAAGCGCTCATAGAAGGGAATGACTGTCGTGACCTGTGTTTGCTGCAGCATGATTTCGGACACCCAAACTCGATAAGGCGTGCGATTGTGTTGCCAGGGCAAATGCGAACGTCCGTGCTGGTCGAACCAGTGCAGTAATGCGTCAGCAAAAGCGTGTTGGGCAGTCATAGAGTGGTAAAGCTTCGCAATGAAGTACGGAGACTCTTTCTATACAATAATGTCCCTAGTGTAGCGGTCACCGCCCTGTTTGGTCGCGCACACCGGAGAAAATAGCATGAGTCAGCACGATACCGGCCTGCGCCGGGCAACAATTAGCCGAGCAACACTGGAGACGCAAATCGAGGTGCAGCTGTGTCTGGATGGCAGCGGTCAATGTGAACTCGACACCGGGCTGCCGTTCCTTGAGCATATGCTCGACCAAATCGCGCGGCATGGTCAAATCGATATTAACATCGTCGCAAAGGGCGATCTCCACATCGATGCTCACCATACGGTTGAAGATATTGGTATTACCCTCGGGCAGGCATTTCATGAGGCGATTGGCGATAAAACCGGCATCATCCGATACGGACACGCCTATGTGCCGTTAGATGAGGCGCTATCGCGCGTTGTCCTCGATTGCAGTGGGCGGCCTGGGCTGGAATTTCACGTGCCCTTTACCCGCGCTAAAGTGGGCGATTTTGACGTGGACTTGGTGATCGAGTTTTTTCAAGGATTTGTCAATCATGCCAATGTCACGCTGCATGTCGATAATCTGCGTGGACACAATGCACACCATCAAGCAGAGACTGTTTTTAAGGCATTCGGACGCGCGTTACGCATGGCGATCACCCGAGACGCAGCGCTTAAAGGCGCCAGCCCCTCTACTAAAGGGGTTTTATAGCTTGTGACCCAACGGGTAGCCGTTATTGATTACGGTATGGGCAACCTGCACTCGGTTGCCAGTGCCTTGGAGCACGTGGGCGCGCTCGAAGTGGTTGTCACGCATGATCACGCGGCGATCACGAAAGCCGACCGAGTGGTATTTCCCGGCGTGGGGGGTATCCGCGATTGCATGGACGCGATTCGCCGGCTGGAATGCGATCAGCTGCTTGAGCAGGCCATCACCGTAGAGCGAAAACCGGTTCTCGCTATTTGTGTGGGGATGCAGTCATTGATGACTGCCTCAGAGGAAAATGGCGGTGTCGCGTGTTTAAACCAGTTACCCGGGGAGGTTAAGTTTTTTGGAAGTCCTCACCAAGAGGCGGACGGGACTCGATTGAAAGTGCCGCACATGGGCTGGAATCAAGTGGTGCAAAAGCAGGCACATCCCTTGTGGACCGGGATTGAATCGGGCAGCCATTTCTACTTTGTTCACAGTTACCACGTGGTACCCGATGATCCGGGCTTAGTGGTTGGCACCTTTGACTACGGGCTCGCTGGCTGTGCGGCGCTGGCGCGCGATAACGTGTTTGCCACGCAGTTTCACCCTGAGAAAAGCCACAAGGCTGGACTCACTTTATTAAAGAATTTTTTGAGTTGGGACGGAACATGCTAGTGATACCCGCCATCGACCTGAAGGAAGGTCAATGTGTTCGCCTCCGCCAGGGAGATATGGCGGACAGTACGGTCTTTTCGGATGACCCCGTGGCCATGGCGCAGCAGTGGCACGCGCAGGGCGCGCGCCGACTCCACCTAGTCGATTTGGATGGCGCCTTTGCGGGGAGGCCTGTTAACGCCCCTATTATCGAGCGTATCGCCAAGGCGTTGCCTGAGCTACCCATTCAAATTGGCGGCGGTATTCGCGACCTAGAGACGATTTCACGGTATCTGGCGTCAGGCGTTCAATACGCCATTATTGGCACGATGGCTGCGAAAGACCCGGGCTTTGTGAAAGCCGCCTGTGCGGCATTTCCTGGCCATATTGTGGTCGGCATTGATGCACGAGCGGGTCGAGTCGCGGTAGAAGGCTGGGCCAGTGACAGTGAGCTTGACGCAACCGATCTCGCGAAACGATTTGCAGACGTGGGTGTGCATGCGGTGGTGTACACCGACATTGATCGCGACGGCATGATGCAGGGTGTCAATGTGGACGCCACTGTCGCGCTGGCACAATCCTCTGGATTACCTGTGATTGCCTCGGGCGGCATCAGTCGCATCGAAGATGTTGAGCAGTTGATGCATCATGCTCATGCAGGAATTACGGGTGCGATTACCGGTCGGGCCATTTACGAGGGAACCCTCGATCTCAGTGCGGCCCAGGCAATGGTCGACGCCTTTTTAGGCGCCGATTAATGGCCCTAGCAAAGCGCATTATTCCTTGCCTCGATGTCGATCGGGGGCGAGTCGTCAAGGGCGTTAATTTTGTGGGGATCAGAGATGCGGGTGATCCTGTTGAAGTTGCGCGCCGCTATAACGATGAGGGCGCCGATGAAATCACCTTTCTCGATATTACGGCTACTCATGAAGAGCGTGACACCACGGTACAAACGGTTGAGCAAATTGCGCGCGAGGTTTTCATTCCCCTTACCGTAGGGGGTGGGATTCGTGCGCTACCCGATATTCGCACGATGCTCAATGCAGGTGCCGACAAGGTCAGTATTAATACGGCGGCGATTCATGATCCCACTTTGGTGAGTGCAGCCGCCGCGCGTTTTGGCTCACAATGCATCGTCGTGGCGATTGATGTGAAGCGCGTCTCCGAGCCAGGGTCGCCGCCGCGATACGAGTTGTTCACGCATGGTGGCCGCAAACCGACTGGTATTGAGGCGGTTTCTTGGGCGAAAAAAATGGCCGCACTGGGTGCGGGTGAGTTGCTACTCACCAGTATGGACCGAGATGGCACCCGTGATGGCTTTGAGCTGACCATCACGCGGGAGATTACCGACAGCGTTGATATCCCGGTGATTGCATCGGGTGGAGTGGGCACACTCCAACATCTCGCCGATGGGGTCACGCAGGGTGGTGCCGATGCCGTTTTAGCCGCCAGTATTTTTCATTTTGGTGAATACACGGTCCGAGAAGCCAAGCAGTTTATGGTCGCGCAAGGCATTCCGATGCGACTGTAACCGCTGTTCAAAGGGTGCCCAGCGCGACAGGGGTTAGCAAGTCATCCGCCGCCAATCGGCGCTATTGGGATGCCGTCGCGGCCGAGGCGTTGGCGCCATCAAGGGCGGGCTCGGGCGCTGTGTCTGGCCTCAGTAGGGTAATGCCGCGCAGCAACGTCAAGGCCTCATAGAGCTGGTTATCGGAATTCCGCAACTCGGTGAGCGATTCGCTCTCGGCCTCTGTATCAGCCGGATCGCCGCCGCTCAGACTGCCCTTAAGGTCTGACTCTTTCGTTCTCCGAGCGGACTCAACGCTTTTCACCTCTGCTCTTTCCACGACGATATCGGGGACGATGCCCTCTGCCTGAATAGAGCGGCCGTTGGGTGTGTAATACAGCGCGGTGGTTAATTTGACCGCACGGGTCTCAGTCACTGGCAAGATGGTTTGCACCGACCCTTTTCCGAAGCTTCTCGTTCCCATAATGACGGCGCGGCGACGATCTTGCAGCGCGCCTGCGACAATTTCTGACGCGCTAGCGGAGCCACCGTTGATCAAAACAACGATGGGGAGGTTGTTTAACATATCCCCCGGTAAGGCTTCGAAGCGCTCTGCCGCTTGTGGGTGCCGCCCCTCGGTGTACACCACTAGTCCGCCATCTAGCAGTGCCCCCGCCATATCAACACTAGCACCGAGGACACCGCCGGGATTATTGCGCAAATCTAACACGACCCCTTTGAGCTCACCCTCCGCCACTGCCTCTGTTAGCACCGCGATGGCTTCGTTACCGGTATCCTTTTGAAATTGGGCAGCGCGCAACCAGAAATAGCCTTCCATTAATTCACGGCTTCTGACACTGGGCACTTTAATGATGTCGCGGACTACCGTGACATCAAAAGGATCTTGGGTGCCGCGTCTGCCGATCGTCAACACTACCTCTGACCCGGTTGGCCCGCGCATTAAGTCTACTGATCGATCCACCGGTAAATCGCGGATCGGTTCACCATCAATTTTAAGGATCACATCGCCCGCCTCCAGCCCCGCTGCCTCGGCGGGAGAGCCGTCGATGGGTGCGATGATTGTGATATAACCCCGGTCTTGCCCTATCTCGATGCCCAAACCGCTGAACTCACCTTGCGTGTTCTCTTGCAATGAGTCGTAGGCTTTTTCTTCTAGAAAGACCGAGTGTGGATCAAGGCCGGATAGCATGCCTTGCACGGCCATTTCAAATAGTTTGCTATCTGGGACCGATTCAACATAGCCCTCACGGATTTGATTAAAGACATCGGCAAACATCTGCAGTTCTTCAAGGGGTAAAGATTGGCGCTCATCAAGATCCGTTTGGTGAGGATTATCGTCTGAGGCCTCGGGTGTTTCTTGCGCGGCAATGGGCTGGCACATCAGCGCAGTGATCATCAGTCCAAGTCCAAACGGGCGGCGGAACACTTCCATGGTGCAATCCTAAAAACAATCGATAACGAATCTTAACTGATTATCGCTGTGGCGCTCAGCGTTGAATCCAATCTGCGGGATCTACCGGCTCGCCTTGTTGCCGGATTTCAAAGTAGAGCCCGGTCCGTTCGCCGCCACCGCTCGCCCCCACTTTGGCAATGATCTCGCCTTTGCGTACTCGGTCCCCTGCCCCGCGCAGCAGACTATGGTTTTGTGCGTAGAGGGAAAGCCATCCCTCTCCGTGGTCGATGACGATGACGAGGCCTTGGCCGCGTAACCAATCTGAAAAGATGATGTGCCCATCAAAAATAGCGCTGACCGGCTCACCTTGCGCTGCGGGGATGAGCCATCCCCGCCAGCGAATATCAGTATTGCGTTTGGCGCCGAATCGATTGCTCGGTTTGCCATTGACCGGCATTGCCAGCGCGCCTCCTGCCTCAGAAAAGGGAGTCTGGTTCATGGGTGTGCTTTGCGCGGCTAACGATAGCCCCGCGAGCAGCGTATTCAGGTTTTGCTCATTCTGCATGAGCACAGCCAGACGTTGCTGATCGGTTTTCAATTGGTCGTTAAGTCGCGCAATTGTCTGTTCGCGCTGCGCCTGCTGAGAGGTGAGTTGCTCCAGTAAGGTGGCGATGGCGTCAGTTTGCTGAAGGGCTTCTTTTTCCGCTGCTTGCAGAGCGATAGCATTGTTCTCTAGGGTCTTCAGCCCGGCTTGATAGCGCGTGACGGTGGCTTTTTGCTCTGTTAGCACTAGTTGGTAGTAGGCGAGATGACGGGCGATATCGTCAGGTCTTTCATCCCCTAGCCATACCCGCAATCCGCCCCCTTGGTGCATTAACCAAAGCTGGCGAACACCCAGCGCCATCGCTTTCTCTAGCTGAGTCTGTTGGCTTTGCAGTTCGGTACTCTCTTTTTGGAGCGTCGTTATTTGCGCTGAGAGCGCTGTTCGCTCTGCGCTGAGATCTGATAATTGTGTATCGGTTTTGCTGATGCGCCATTCGGTGCTGCGCAGTGCATCTTGCAATGCGTCTCGTGCGGCTGATTGCTCTGTCAGGCGTATTTGCGTCGCAACGATATCGGCTTGTAATACGGTGATCTGCTCTTGGGTTTCTTGTTGTGTTGTCACCGTGTTGGCTGTGTCTGCCGATGCAAGCAGCGGTGTGGCGAGATAGCAAAGGCCAATGAGTAACCGGCAGCACCGCGGCAGGAGGGTTGTTTGATAGCGGGGCACGCGATGGCGGGCCATCGATGACGAGCTCAGCGGGTCAACAGATTGCGACCCGACATGGCGGAAGGAATCGCTAAGTCCATCATCGTCAGAATCGTCGGTGCAATATCGGCAAGAATGCCGCCAGTAGGATCCAGTTCATGGAAACGCGTTCCAAGGTAGATGAGCGGTACGCGCTCAGTGGTGTGTTGAGTGTGAGGTTGGTTATTCGCGTAGTCCTTCATCTGCTCACAATTACCATGGTCAGCCGTGATCAGACCCTCGCCGCCGTGCGCGTGCAACGCAGACACCACTCTCCCAATACACGCGTCTAGGGCTTCAACCGCCGCCACCGCCGCATCGAACTGGCCTGTATGCCCGACCATATCGCCGTTAGCAAAATTCACGACAATAAAATCGTATTCCCCATCACTAATGGCACGCACTAATGCATCGGTCACCTCAGGCGCGCTCATTTCGGGCTGCAGATCATAGGTTGCCACATCGGGGGAGGGTATGAGCGTTCGTGTCTCACCAGTGAATGTCGCCTCACGACCCCCACTGAAGAAAAAAGTGACGTGGGCATACTTCTCCGTTTCGGCAATCCTCAGCTGTGTCAGCCCTTTTTCTGCCAGTATCTCACCGAGGCTGTTATCGAGGCGGCTAGGCGCAAAGGCAACCGTACAGCCCAGCGATGCAGCGTATTCAGTGGTGGTCACGAGTGCCAGTGTTGGCTGAACGGGACGATCGAAGCCCTGAAAGTCTGGGTCTGTGAGAACTTGGGTGAGCTGTCGCGCGCGGTCGGCGCGAAAATTCATGAATAAAACAGTATCGCCATCGGCCAGGGTGGCGCGATCACCGATGCCCGTAGGGGCGACAAATTCATCGTCTTCGCCACGGTCATAAGCGTTAGACAATGCCAGCGCCGCCGATGGGGTGTAGTGGCGAGCCTCCCACTGCGTCAGTAAGTTGTAGCTTTGTTGGATGCGCTCCCATCGGTTATCTCTGTCCATCGCCCAGTATCGGCCCTGCACTGAGCCAATCCGTCCTACCCCGAGCTCGGCAAACACGGCTTCCGCTTTGTCGAGAGAGGCTTGAGCGCTTCGAGGGGGTGTATCTCTGCCGTCCAAAAAAGCATGCAAATACAGCTGCTGTGCGCCCCGCGCAGCGGCAAGCCTCAAAGCAGCGAAGAGATGTTCCTCATGGCTATGAACGCCACCAGGCGAGAGTAATCCCATAATGTGCACGGCCTTACCGGTCGCAACAGCGGCGTCAATGGCCTGGCAATACTCGGGATTGGTGTCGAAATCGCCATCGCTGATAGCTTGATCAATACGCGTGATTGATTGATAGACAATCCTTCCCGCACCCAAACTCATGTGTCCCACCTCAGAGTTGCCCATTTGCCCTTCGGGTAGGCCTACATCGAGGCCTGAGCTAGAAATCAACGTATGCGGCGCGTCACGCCATAGTTGATCGAGGTGGGGCGTTTGAGCGGCGCTAATCGCATTGTCCTGTGTTGCGTCGCGGTGACCGAAACCATCAAGGATCATGAGCAGCGTTGTCGGTTTTATTGGGGCCACGGTCGGTGAGACTCAAATAAAAGGAAAGTATGATTGTAACGCGGTGGCGGCGACTGAGCACCTTTAAGACGATGGCGGGCGGGTATTGGTTGCTTAACCCGACCCCGCTAAGCCATGCATCGGGCGTTATGTCTCGCCGGTATGTGCAGATCTGGGCAAAGAGGACTGCGGTTGATCGCCCCCTGATGGGAACCGGGCACTTTGGATTCCAGTCGCGGTTGACCAGCGCACTCTGGGCGGCTCCCTGACCAGCGTCGGCACACCGCCTCACGTCTTGACTGGAGGGCGGCGGAGTGAACGGATATACTCGCCGGCCGCCGATGGGTTGTCGCGGGCGGGGCGGTCAGGCCTAAGCTGGCGCAACAACAAGGCGAATGGCTGGCCTGCTTCATGACCGAGTGGGCTTTGATAAGAGGTGGAGTAACGTGTCGACAAGCTTAATTGTGCCATTTATGGCTGAGCAGTGGGTGCTCATCGCAGCACTCGCTGTGACGCTGATGATGTTGGTGTTTCACGAAACGCGAAAAGCGGGCCCCGCCTTATCGATCAATGAGGCGGTGCAACTGGTGAATAGCGAGGGCGGCGTATTTGTTGATATCCGTGATGCAGCGGATTTCGGTCGAGGCCACATTACTCACGCGATGAATATCCCCTCGGCCGCGCTTGCTGGTCGGATGAGTGAACTCGAAAAATTCCGCGAAAAACCAGTAGTGGTCGTGTGTAAAATGGGTCAGTCTGCTGCTGGCGCGACCAAAACGCTCAGGGCAGAGGGATTCGCGCGGGCACAAAAGTTGACCGGTGGCATGATGGAGTGGGATGCACAGAAACTCCCTGTCGTGACACAATGACCGGCGTCGTGATCTACACCACCCGGTGGTGCCCTTTTTGTACACAGGCAAAGGCTTTGCTTGATCGGAAAGGGGTGAGTTATCAGGAAATTCCAGTTGACGGCGACCCAGCTGCCCGACAGCAGATGGCGCAGAAAGCGGGTAAAACATCGGTGCCGCAAGTATGGATCGATGAACAACACATAGGTGGTTGCGATGAGCTCTATGAATTGGAGCACGCCGGCGAACTGGATCCTTTATTAGCGTAACGGCCCAGCGGGACCCCCCACATACTTTAAGTAAGGAGAAAGACCATGGCTGAAGAACAGGCCGCCGCACAGGAGCAGGCGTCACAACAACAGTTTGTGACGCAGCGAATCTATACCAAAGACATCTCGTTTGAGTCCCCTGCAACACCTAATGTGTTTCGGCAAGAGTGGAAACCTAACGTTAATGTTGATCTCAATACTAAGAGTAGCCGTCTTGACGAGGACGGTAACCACGAGGTGGTCCTTACGCTGACCATTACCGCAAAGCTTGAAGAGCAAACGGCATTTCTTGTGGAGGTTCAGCAAGCCGCTATTTTCTTTGTGTCGGGTATTGAAGGAGAGGCGCTACGACAGTTGTTGTCGACCGTCGCCCCCAACATGTTGTTTCCTTACGCGAGAGAGGCGATCGACAGCTTAGTGGTGAGAGGCGGGTTCCCGGCATTGATGATTGCACCGGTCAATTTTGATGCGCTGTATCGTCAAGCCGTCGCACAGCAAGCAGCGGATGAAACGGAAACTGATGCGGCCCCCGAGGGTGCGACACACTAACGCGCTGTGGGGGCGGCTACTTGACGGGTCGATCAAGCTCTTTGAGTTTTCGGGTCAATGTATTGCGCCCCCACCCCAACAGTTCCGCCGCCTCTGCTTTGCGCCCACCGGTGTGATCCAAGGCGGCGTCTATCATGATCGATTCAAACAAGGGAAGCGCCTGACGCAGGACGTTTGAGTGTCCCTCTGCAAGTTGGTGATTCGCCCAATCGGCCAGCTGTGTGTGCCAGGTATCAGCCTCTTTCCGAGGTGATGCGTCGGGATGCTGAATCAACTCCGGTGGTAAGTCAGAGAGCAGTACCTCCCGTCCCGCCGCCATCACCGTGAGCCAGCGGCAGGTATTCTCTAGCTGTCTGACGTTGCCGGGCCAAGGTAACTCGGTCAAAAAGTCCAATGCGATGCTGGATAAGGTTTTCGTCTCGACGCCAAGCTCCTGACTGGCTGCCTTTAAGAAATGATTCAGCAATTGCGGAATATCTTCGCGTCGTTCCGCGAGTTTGGGGACATGAATCCGTATCACGTTAAGTCGATGAAACAGATCCTCTCTAAAGGCGCCGGTTTCCACCAAGGCCTCTAGGTTTTGATGCGTGGCAGCGATAATGCGCACATCGGCTGTGATGGACTCGACGCCGCCAACGCGAAAAAACTCACCGTCTTGCAAGACGCGCAACAGCCGTGTCTGGGTGGCGGCTGGCATATCGCCGATTTCATCAAGAAATAGCGTGCCTCCTTTGGCCTGCTCAAAGCGACCTGCTCTGCGATGGTTAGCACCGGTGAAGGCGCCCTTTTCATGACCAAAAAGCTCTGATTCCATGAGCTCTTGCGGGATCGCCGCCATATTCAGCGCGACAAAGGCATTGTTGGCCCGCGGGCTGTGCCGATGCAGTGCCCGGGCGACTAACTCCTTACCGGTTCCCGATTCGCCGTTGATTAAAACGGTGATGTGGCTTTGTGCCAAGCGTCCGATGGCACGAAAAACCTCTTGCATGGCAGCGGCGTTGCCAATGATCTCTGTCGTGTTGTGGTCAGGGCTGGCAACGTCCGTCGCAATCGTCTGGCTGCGTTGCCCCTGGGCGCGCGATACGATGGACACCATTTCCTCAATATCAAATGGTTTGGGCAAATACTCAAAGGCGCCCTCTTCATAGGAATTCACCGCACTGTCTAAATCAGAGTGCGCGGTGGTAATAATGACCGGCAAATGTGGCAGCTTTGCTTTGATTTTAGAGAGCAGGTGAAGGCCATCCATGCCGGGCATTCGAATGTCGCTGACGACTACCATCGGCTCTTGGCTCGCCAATGCGTCCAACACCGCTTGACCGGTTTCAAATAGTCGACTGGTCAGCCCAGCACGCGTGAGTGCTTTTTCCATCACCCATCGAATGGAACTGTCATCGTCTACAATCCATACCTGTTCAGTCAGGGGCATGTTGCATCTCCATGGGTAAGAGCAGGGTGAAGCAGGTGTCGCCGGGGACGCTCTTAACTTGAATGAGTCCGCCATGTTGGTTGGCGATCCGCTGCGCGATAGAGAGTCCTAAGCCGGTTCCTTGAGCATTACCGGTCACCATGGGCAGGAAGAGTCGCGGCATTAATTCGTCTGGGACGCCGGGACCATCGTCGGCGACCTGCAGCGCGCAGACGAGTTTGTGTCGGTTGCCGCCCACGGTAAATTGCCGAAAAACCCTGGTGCGGAGCGTGATCAATCCCCCTGCGCCGCACGCCTGCCACGCATTGCGCACTAAATTAAGCAAGGCTTGCGTCAGCTGTCCTGCATCGGCGAGAAAGTCAGGCAGGCTGGGGTCATAGTCTCGCTCAATGTGCAGCGCACCTTCCGCTTCCGCTTCGATTAATTGTCGAACGTGTTCAGTGACCTCGTGAATATTGGTGGGATGCGGCTCTAAACGCTCTCTGGGACCGAGCATTCGATCCACCAATTTATGAAGTCGGTCCACTTCGGAAATGATGATGTCGGTGTACTCTTGGAGCGCTGGATCGGGGAGCTCCGCAGACAGCAATTGGGCGGCTCCACGGATGCCGCCCAGTGGGTTCTTCACTTCGTGGGCGACACCCTTCATGATTTCTTTCAGCGAAGCCTGAGCTTGCCACTCACTCTCGTCGCGGCTTATCGCCTGCAGTCGGTCGACGATATTGAGTTCTAACAGCAGGCTATGGCTCCCGACCTTGGTCGTGACGGGGCTGATCGTAATATCAACCGTTTTCTGTTGGTCAGAGCGAGTCGTCAGTGATATGGCTCTGCGCACCATGGGGTAATTTTCTGAGAGTGCCTGATGCAATAGGGGGTACCACTCATTGGATTCATCGAGTAGCGCGTCTAACGGATGCCCTCGGGCGCGACTTGCAGAAATACCCAATAAGTTTTCGGCGGACAAATTGAGCGCGCAGACGTTCAATTTGGCATCGAGCAGGACCACGCTGGTGGCGAGCAGTTCGAGGTTGTAGTCAGCGGGCAGTGTGAGCATAGGATTAGCGAATCACAGAGGGTCGTAAGACGTAGAACGTGCTGGTGTCAGAGACGTCTACCTGTGCCCCCGAGCTGTGTAACCGATGAACACGGAGTCGATGCTCACCACGATAAATGTTGGTGAGGGACCACTGGCGCTGTTTCTGTGGCGCACCATAGGGGGCGCCATCTATCTCCAGCTGTAAGTGCTCCGAGTCGCTCAGGGCAGGGCTGATCGACACCTCGACGGTGACATTACCTGGCCCCATTGGGATGGTGCTGCCATCAGCCGGCTGCTCAATACGGGTCACAAAAGGGATGGACACTTCAGCGGGGTTGGGCGCGGGTTCGAGCGGCAAGGTCGCAAGGGGGGCTGCGGTATTGAGGGGCTGTACCTCGTGGCGCTCTACTGATTCGGCGTCCAAGGTGGGAGGTTGGTCGGTGAAGGCGATATTGCCGTCCTTATCCGTGACTTTATAAACGGGTGACGCCACGGCGACGGCACACAGTGCCCACAGCACGGCGGCCCATCGCCTAGCGGGCTGACGTATGACGCGTTTGTCATGGCCTTCATTCATGCGTAGGTGTCTTGATGTCCTGTTTGGCTAACATGGCGCCCCACTCATCACGCACTATATTGGTGCATTCCGATTTAGGCAGTGTCTAAAGAGTCAAAAGCCCGCACGGGGCGGGCTTTTGGGTTTTAACGACCACTGGGTTCGTCGCCCTTACAAGGAGTAATACATATCGAATTCTGCCGGGTGAGTCGTCATATTCAGTCGCTCGACCTCCTCCCGCTTGAGCTCGATGTAGGCGTCGATCATATCGTCGCTGAATACCCCGCCGGCGGTCAGGAAGCCTCGATCTGCATCGAGTGCATCCAGTGCCATCTCGAGACTCGAGGCGACAGTAGGGATGTTGGCCGCTTCTTCTGGTGGCAGGTCGTATAAGTCTTTGTCTGCTGCATCGCCGGGGTGAATCTTATTTTGTATGCCATCGAGGCCGGCCATCAACAACGCCGCAAAGGCGAGGTAGGGGTTGGCAGTCGGGTCAGGGAATCTCACCTCAATGCGCTTCCCTTTTGGTGACGGCTCATAAGGAATACGGATAGAGGCCGAGCGATTGCGCGCGGAATACGCCAACATGACCGGGGCTTCAAAACCGGGCACCAAGCGCTTGTAACTGTTGGTCGAAGCGTTAGTAAAGGCATTAAGCGCCTTAGCATGCTTAATCGTGCCGCCGATATAATAGAGCGCCGCATCGGAGAGGCCGGCATAGCCATCACCGGCGAAGGTGTTTTCTCCGCCCTTGGCGATCGATTGGTGACAGTGCATACCTGAACCGTTATCACCGACGACTGGTTTGGGCATAAACGTGGCGGTTTTACCGTAAGCGTGTGCCACATTGAAGACACAGTATTTGAGAATCTGTACTTCATCTGCCTTAGAGACCAGCGTGTTGAACTTAATACCAATCTCGCACTGACCCGCAGTGCCGACTTCGTGGTGGTGTACCTCAACATCTAATCCCATTTGCGCCATTGCTGAGCACATGGCAGCGCGGATATCGTGCAGTGAATCTACGGGTGGGACGGGAAAATAGCCGCCTTTGACACGTGGGCGATGTCCCGTGTTGCCGTCTTCGAAATCTAAGTTAGAGGACCAGGCGGCTTCTTCTGCATTGATCGAGTAACTGGCGCCACTCATATCGACTTTCCACTTCACGTCATCAAAGACAAAAAATTCTGGCTCTGGGCCGAAAAAGGCCGTGTCGCCTAACCCAGTCGACACCAGGTATGCCTCTGCTTTTTTGGCGATGCTGCGGGGGTCACGCTCGTACCCTTGCATGGTGTCTGGTTCGACAATATCGCAACGCAAAATAATGGTGGGGTCATCGGTGAAGGGATCGAGTACTGCGGTGCTGTCGTCGGGCATCAAAATCATGTCCGACTCATTAATCCCCTTCCATCCCGAAATCGAGGAGCCGTCGAACATTTTGCCGCCCTCGAAAAAATCCTCATCCACTGTATGGGAGGGAACGGAGACGTGTTGCTCTTTTCCCTTGGTATCAGTAAAGCGGAGATCCACCCAGCTGACGTCGTTTTTGCTGATTAACTCTAGCGTGCGCTCTGACATGTCCTCTTCCTCTCGTAAAGTCTCGCCCCGTCATGACGGGATGTTAAAAATGCGGATAGTGCGTTTGCACTGGTCGACTGATTAATACAGTGCAAGCCCTATGCCAACTTTTGGTCATTGACGAAAATCATGTAACGCTCTGTTTTTTAAGACTATTTAGAGAATTGTTACCAGCGTCATTCAGTGTAATGCACTATAATAGTGCATATTCGCCGACAATGCGCACTTTATTGGTGCTTTTGACGGGGCTGAATAGGGTGAACCACTTGATGTTCACTGGTGTACACTCCGCGCGCGCCAAAAACCTCTGATCGCCGACTGACTTGAGATACCTATGAAAGCCCTTCGTAACATCGCCATTATTGCTCACGTCGACCATGGCAAAACGACGCTGGTGGATTGCCTGCTGCAGCAGTCCGGTACGCTGGACCGAAAAATGGCGGGCGCTGAGCGCGTCATGGACTCTAATGATCAGGAGCGTGAGCGCGGCATCACCATTTTGGCCAAAAACACCGCTATTGGCTGGCGAGATTATCGAATCAATATCGTCGACACGCCTGGACACGCCGACTTTGGGGGCGAAGTAGAGCGCGTCCTGTCGATGGTTGACTCGGTGTTGCTGCTGGTTGACGCGGTTGATGGCCCAATGCCCCAGACGCGCTTCGTCACGAGTAAAGCGTTTGAGCGCGGGCTTAACCCAATCTTGGTGGTCAATAAGATCGATCGAGAGGGTGCCCGTCCTGACTGGGTGGTAGACCAAATTTTTGACTTGTTTGATGCCTTGGGCGCAAACGAATCTCAGCTCGATTTCCCTGTGGTGTATACCTCCGCGGTATTAGGGATAGCGGGTGATGACCCCGCCTCAATGGCTGAGGATATGACGCCGCTCTTTGAGGCAATCGAACGTCATGTGCCGGCGCCCGATGTGGATATTGCCGGACCCTTACAACTGCAAATATCGGCTTTAGATTATTCGAGTTATGTCGGTGTGATTGGAGTGGGTCGCGTGACTCGAGGGTCTGTAAAAGGCAACACGCAGGTCACGATTGTCGATCGAGAGGGCAGCACTCGGCCAGGCAAGATTCTGCAGGTGATGGGTTATGAGGGCCTCGAGCGGACAGAGGTATCCTCGGCAGACGCGGGCGATATCGTCTGTATTACCGGTATTGATGGACTGTTAATATCCGACACGTTGTGCGACCCCTCGCAACCCGAGGCACTGCCTCCGCTCACCGTCGATGAGCCCACTGTTAGCATGACCTTTCAGGTTAATGACTCACCTTTTGCTGGGCGCGAGGGGAAGTATGTAACCTCTCGCAATTTAAAGGAGCGTCTGGAGCGAGAGCTCATTCACAATGTAGCCCTCAGGGTAGAGCCCGGTGATAGTGCCGACAAGTTCAAGGTATCGGGGCGGGGTGAACTGCACCTGTCGGTGCTCATTGAAAATATGCGCCGCGAGGGGTTTGAGTTAGGGGTGTCGCGACCAGAGGTGATTCAGAAAACGATCGATGGCGCGGTGTGCGAACCCTACGAGCAACTGGTGCTCGATATTGATGAGCAGCATCAAGGCGGGGTCATGGAAGAGCTGGGTCTGCGTCGAGCGGAGCTCACTCAGCTAGGGCTCGATGGCAAGGGACGTGTGCGGCTGGAATTTATTGTTCCCGCCCGAGGGTTGATTGGATTTCGTTCTCAGTTCCTGACCATGACCTCTGGCTCGGGCATCATGACCCACATCTTTGATCATTATGGACCCGTGACCACCGCCGTGCTGGCTGCTCGTCAAAATGGTGTGTTGGTATCGATGGTGACGGGAAAAAGCCTGGCCTATGCGTTACATGCCTTGCAAGAACGTGGGCGGCTATTCTTAGATCCCAATATTCAGGTTTATGAAGGACAAATAGTAGGGCTGCACAGCCGGGGTAATGACCTTGTCGTGAATCCAACGAAAGCGAAGCAGCTCACTAATGTCCGCGCATCCGGTACCGATGAGGCGTTGACCCTGTCTCCACCGGTGAAGCACTCCTTAGAGCAGGCCCTGGAGTTTATTGAAGAGGACGAACTGGTGGAGGTCACACCAGAGAGTATTCGTTTGCGTAAGAAATGGCTTTTAGAGCATGAACGCAAACGCGCCTCACGCAGTGCCGCTTAATCCCCGGTTTTCTTTCAGCATTTCCACATGCTCAATATTGTCCTCGTAGTAAGGCCCGTGGGTCATCACGAAGCCCATCGATTCATAAAACGCGGTTAAATACGCCTGTGCGCTGAGTCTGACCCCTTCTGGCCAGCGCGCGTCGCAGAAATCCAGGGCCCTGACCATGAGATCTCTCCCTAAGCCGCACTCACGATAGTCAGCGTGAACAGCCACTCTGCCAATCGAGCATTCTGGATAACTGATGCCGGGTGGCGCCACGCGCAGCGTACCAATGAGGTGCTCGCCGTGAAGTAGTTCGAGATGCCAGCATTCGGGATCTTTTTCGTCGGCTTCTAAGTAAGGGCAGGCCTGCTCCACCACAAAAATGGCGGTTCTTAGGTTCAGTAATCGGTGCCATTCCGGTCCACTGAATAGTGCAAAATGCCGCCACCGCCAGACCAGCGCTTTGCGGTCTATCGTTGATTTTTCGGCCATAGTGCCTGTCTCCTAGTGTGGGTTAGCGAGCCTGACGTGGACGGCCGTAACGTGAAAAGCGCGGTTTCGTAGTATTCCCGCATGAGGGTGCGTTAGCATAGCGCGGTTCAAGAGTTTACGGCGGCGTGAACTCCCACCCTTTTTGAGACCCTCGTCACTATGTCCGATTTAATGGAGCCCCCCGTCGACGTTGAGCAGCTGTCTCTGCGTGACTACGCCGAAAAAGCGTACCTCGATTATTCGATGTACGTGATACTCGACCGTGCGCTACCTCACGTGGGTGACGGGTTAAAACCAGTGCAGCGCCGCATCGTTTATGCGATGAGCGAACTCGGCCTTAAGGCCACCGCGAAATACAAAAAATCAGCCCGAACCGTCGGCGATGTGATCGGTAAGTTTCATCCTCATGGCGATAGCGCCGCTTACGAGGCCATGGTGCTGATGGCGCAGAACTTCTCCTATCGCTATCCACTGATTGATGGACAGGGGAATTGGGGTTCGCCCGACGATCCAAAATCGTTTGCCGCGATGCGCTACACCGAGTCTCGTTTGACCGCTTATGCCGATGTGCTGCTCACTGAGTTGGGTCAGGGCACTGTCGATTGGCAACCTAATTTTGATGGGACGTTAGACGAACCGACCGTCTTGCCGGCGCAGGTGCCCAACTTGTTACTCAACGGCACTACCGGTATTGCCGTGGGCATGGCCACTGATATTCCCCCCCATAACTTGACCGAGGTGGTGGCGGCGACGATACATTTACTCGACTCCCCCAAGGCGAGCGTGGCGGACCTTTGCGCGCACATCAAGGGTCCAGATTTCCCAACTGAGGCAGAAATCATTACCCCGGTGGCTGAGCTCACTGCACTCTATGAAACGGGGCGCGGGGCGTTGCGCGTCCGCGCTGCGTATCATATTGAGGACGGCGCAGTGGTGATTCATGCGCTGCCGCATCAAGTATCGGGTGCCAAAGTGTTAGAACAAATTGCGGCGCAAATGCAGGCCCGCAAATTACCCATGGTGTCTGATTTGCGCGATGAGTCTGATCACGAGCACCCCACACGCCTCGTCTTGCTGCCGAAATCGAATCGAATTGATATCGATGCGGTCATGAGCCACCTGTTTGCCACCACAGATCTCGAGCGTTCTTATCGTGTAAATCTTAATGTGATCGGCGTCGATGGCCGGCCAGCGGTCAAATCCTTGGTGACGATACTGAGCGAGTGGCTGGTATTCAGAAAAGCCACGGTGAAACGTCGATTAACTTATCGATTAGAGCGCGTCGAGCGACGCATGCATCTGCTCGAAGGATATCTGATTGCTTTTTTGAATATCGATGAAGTGATCCGCATCATTCGAGAGGAAGCAAGTCCAAAGCCTATTTTGATGGAAACGTTTGCGATTACTGACGTTCAGGCCGAAGCGATTTTGGATTTAAAACTGCGTAATCTCGCCAAACTTGAGGAAATGAAAATTCGGGGTGAGCAGGACGAGCTGGCGGCAGAGCGCGATACGCTGGAAAAAACATTAGGCAGCGATGCCCGGCTCAAGACGCTGATTAAACGCGAACTCAAAGCGGTGGTTGAACAACACGGAGATGCTCGCCGCTCACCACTGGCGGCTCGCGAAGAGGCTAAGGCGTTTAGCGAACTCGAACTGGCTAGCGTCGACCCCCTTACCATTGTGTTGTCTGAAAAGGGTTGGATCCGGGCCGCAAAGGGACACGACATTGATCCCTCATCATTGAGCTTTAAGTCGGGCGATTGCTTTCGCTTCTCAGCGCTTGGCAAATCCAATCTGCCGACGGTAGTCATTGACTCAACCGGTCGCGCTTACACCTTACCGACCCACCAGCTGCCTTCTGCGAGGGGGCAGGGTGAGCCGTTGACGGGTCGCATCAACCCGCCATCCGGTGCGACTTTTGAGGGGTTATTGACAGGTTCTGAGGCCGATCGATTTTTACTGGCCAGCGATGCGGGTTATGGTTTTGTTGTGCAGTTTGGGCAGTTGCAGGCCAAGAACAAGGCAGGGAAGGCGGTATTGACGCTGCCGCAGGCTGCACAGGTGCTATCCCCTGTCGCGGTTACCAGCGAGGCTGAACCCTTTGTCGTGGTAGCGACCAATGAGGGTCGAATGTTGATGTTTCCCTTGGCCGAACTGCCAGAAATGTCTCGAGGAAAGGGCAATAAATTGATCGGTATTCCCTCTGCTCGGTCGGCATCGCGGGAGGAGTTTGTTGTGGGGCTCTGCGTGCTCTCGGAGGGCGACATGCTGCAGGTGACATCAGGCGGCCATTATCGCAATTTTAAGTGGTCGGAGCTGGAACACTTTCGCGGTGATCGTGGTCGGCGGGGTAGCAAGTTACCCAAGGGTTACCAGCGGGTGACACGCTTGAGCGTGGTGGCGTAGCCGGCGCCCTAAAACGGCAGGAAGCCCTGCGGCGTGTCTTCACTGGTGGGCTTGATCGCGCGCTGTAGAATATGGAGCTGCCTCGTCAGCAGATCAAGATGGCTACTGCTGATGTCCCCGATCGCCATCCACTGCTCGTCAATTACGTCGACGCCAATAGACGTTGTCAGACCGTTATCTTCTGCAGCGTGCGATGATAAAAGAATGGCGTCTACGTCGAGATTCGCCAACGCCAGTAGGTCATCCAGCGTTGCCTGCGTGTAAAGACCAGGATAGATATCCTTGTCATTACCGCGTCCTAATTCACTGATACCAATCGCCATCCCCGGCATAAACGAGAGTCGTTCTTGTTTTTCTGCCATTTCACTGCAACGCGATAACAGCCACGCGCAACTGGCGGCGCGCAACACGGGTGACCCGACTGAGTGTGATCCTGTGAAGAAAATCGCCAAGCCGAATTGTCGAATGACCGACAGTTCGCCGCCATAAAATCCCGCGCTGCCGTAGGCCATTCGGTGTAGAGAGGACACGTACGCTTGAAGACGCGCTTCATCGAGCGTCTCGAGGTAGGTCGGCAGGGTTTTTAGCGCAATGCATAAAATAGCCGTGTCATGATAATGCTCGTCACCTTGGCTCTGAATATCCCGGGATCGAAGCAACTCGAGTGGCAGTGAGTCGATGCGGTCTTTCAGTTTATCGACTTCATTGATCGATACCGACGCCTCATCGCTGATGGCATCAAGCTGTGCCACCGCATCATTAATGTTGCTGGCGAGGCGCTGTCCCATGGGGCGTGTGAGGGCATAAACCGCGGCGCTGAGTAATACAGACAGTGCAATCAGTCCCCAAATGAGCGTTTCTCTGGCGGCTTGCTGTTTGCTCAGATCCAAATAAAGTTCCGCCGTGCCAGCGGTATTGCCATCGATGGACATTGTTTGTGTGTAAGCATCGGCGCCCAGGGGTATAAACCCGGATATGGCCAGTTCCGCGCCTTCGATATCCAATGCCCTTGCGCCGGCAAATAACGCTTGATCAGTAAAGAATTGCAGCTCGGCCGATAAGCCGAGTCGATCTCCTGCGGCGAGCTCGTTACTCGCTCTGGCGGCCAGTTGTTGTGCGGCAGCGTGAGCGTGCTGAGTCAGTGTTTGCTGTTGAATCGACTGCGTTGATTGCGCAGCGACTGCCACGAGTATCAGTGTGGCGAGCAGACACCAGCCTGTCGCCGCGAGCGCGAGCTGCTGCGAAAGGGGCTGATTGCGCAATCGTTGAATGACCTGCTGCAAAAGGATGCCTCCATTGACACCGCGTTCAGTATAAACTCTAACAGACTGACCCTAGTGCGCAGATTTCCCTAGCCCTCGTTTATTTCAGGATATTTTTTGTGACAGATCAGATGTATGTGATCGTGGTAATGGTTCCCTCGGGGGCGCCTTTTAATCGAGTATTGATCGACAATGCGGTATCCGCCGTTCATGGCAAAGTTGTCGACGCGCAGCGGGTCGCCGTGCCGGTCTCGCTGGCCGACCACAGAGAGGTGGTCAAGTTTCTGATTGATTGCCCTGACCCCGAGATTTTATCCTCGCAGTTACGGCAGTTGTCCGATCAGCACCGCATCGATATTGCCCTGCAGTCGCGTTTATCCCGCTGTCGTCCCTACGGTTTAGCCGTGTTCGATATGGATTCCACTTTAATCGCCTGCGAAGTCATTGACGAGCTGGCGCGCGTCGCCGGTGTTGGCGCTGAAGTGGCAGAGATTACCGCGCGCGCCATGCGCGGCGAGCTCGACTTCGATGAGAGTTTCCGCACACGCTTAGCGTTATTAAAAGGGCTGGATGCGCGAGCGGTCGATGTATTGGCCGAACAACTTCCGGTGCAGTCGGGTCTGAGGGAGATGACCACGACGTTGAAAGCCCGCGGTCTCAAGTTGGCGATTTTTTCCGGCGGATTTTTGCCGATCGCGGAGCGCTTAAAAAACGATTACGGGTTTGATGATGTCGTCGCGAATGAGCTGGAAATTAGAGACGGTAAAGTGACCGGCACGATTGTCCCCCCTATTGTGAACCGTGAGTACAAGGCTGAGGCATTAGGCGCCTTAGCAGGTCGATTGGGTATTGAAACCGACCATTGCATTGCTGTGGGTGATGGTGCAAACGACCTGTCTATGATGGCGCTTGCCGGTCTGGGTATCGCGTTTCACGCCAAGCCTGCGGTCCGGGCAGCGAGCCCCATCGAAATCACGCATATCGGTCTCGATGGTGTCTGTTATCTGATGGGTCACGAAGGCGAATTTGCGGCGGCGTAACAATCGGCGGATGCACCTTGCTAACAGCCTGCGGTATTATGATGGTCTTTACCAAATGGGTCTTTGACAATGGCAAACTTCTCGACGAATGAATTCAAATCTGGTTTGAAGGTCATGCTGGATGGAGACCCCTGCTCGATCCTTGAAAATGAGTTCGTGAAGCCCGGCAAGGGGCAAGCATTCAATCGTGTCAAATTGCGCAATTTAAAATCGGGCAGGGTTTGGGAGCGCACCTTTAAGTCCGGGGACTCTCTCGAGGGCGCCGACGTGATGGACATGACGCTGGAGTATTCCTATACCGATGGCGAGTTCTGGTACTTCATGGACCCCGCTTCGTACGAACAGTTCGGCGCAGATCGAGACGCTGTGGGCGAGACGGCGAAGTGGCTCAAAGAGCAAGAGCAATACGAAGTGACGCTGTATAACGGCGCGCCATTGGCGATAACGCCGCCGAACTTTATTGAGCTGGCCATCACAGAAACCGATCCCGGCTTAAAAGGCGATACCGCACAAGGCGGGAGCAAGCCCGCGACGTTGAGTACCGGTGCGGTGGTGCGAGTGCCTCTTTTTATTACTGAGGGTGAAGTGATCCGTATTGACACGCGAAGTGGCGAATACGTGAGTCGCGCTAGCAGAAGCTAGCAGATGAGTGATTGGCGACCCTCTGCGTCGCTCGATACGATCGCGGCCCGCGCCAAGTTACTGCATCAGCTCCGCGCCTTTTTCGCAGTGCGAGGGGTCATGGAGGTGGAGACCCCACTGTTGGCGCAGGCAACGGTTCCTGATCCTAATCTTGAGGTGTTTGCGGTGTCAGCCGATGTCACTGATGCGAGCCTCTATCGGTTTCTGCAAACCTCACCGGAGTTCGCGATGAAGCGTTTGCTCGCGGCCGGATCGGGCGATATTTTCCAGATTAGCAAAGCCTTTCGAAAAGAAGAGTCGGGTCGCCATCACAATCCTGAATTCTCATTGCTGGAGTGGTATCGAGTCGACTGGGATCATCGAATGCTAATACGCGAGGTGGCTGAATTAGTCTGCGAGGTACTAGGTCGAACCGGCTGGCAGGTGTGGACGTATCGCGCGTTGTTTCAAGAGCACCTCAGTATTGACCTTTTTGACCCCAACATGGGTCATCGTCAACTCGCCGACATTGCACAGCAGCGCATCGGCGACCTTCCTTTAGGGCTCGATTACGACGCTACGTTGGCGTTGTTAATGAGCCACTGTATTGAGCCGGCAATCAGTGATTGGGGGGTTGTTTTCGTGACGGAGTTTCCGGTTTCGCAAGCCGCTCTGGCCAGAACGATGGCGGTTGATAGCGGCACCGTTGCCGCTCGCTTCGAGTGCTATATCGATGGACGCGAAGTGGCCAACGGGTACTGGGAGCAATGTGATGTAGCAGGGCTCACTGCGCAATTTTTAGCAGACAATGAGCAGCGTCAGCAAAGGGGGCTACCCCTGCGTGAGCTTGACCAGCGCTTGCTCGCTGCTCAGGCCGAAGGATTGCCCGATTGTGCCGGTGTTGCGCTGGGGGTTGATCGACTATTAGCCCTCCAGATAGGAGTGAGTACCCTTGCCGAGACACTCAGCTTTGATTGGCATCGTGCTTAATGTTGAGGCTAATCATGGACTGACGAGCCTCACTAACCGACTGGTTACGTATTGCTGATCAAAGCTTGCCCATACAACTCGACAAATGCTTTAGGCGGTCTTTTTGGCAGCCCCGTGGAAATTTCGATACAGACGAATTCCAAGTGGCCTCGAAAAACCGTATCGCCAGAGCGCTGGCAGTGAATTTGAAGTCGGCGAATCATTTTGATTTTGCCGACCCATTCCGTAATCCAGGTGCCCACGAGTAGTTTATCCCCCGACCGTGTGGCCTTGAGATAATCATACTCAGCATGTGTCAGCGCCATTGCGCGGTCGAGTCGCCGATAATCCTCGGGTCCCAACCCCAGAGCTGAGGTATGGGCCCAGGCGGCTTCCATGCACCATTCGACGTAATGGGTATTACGGGTGTGGTCGAGTGCGTCGATGTGCTGTGGTTGAACGGTCACTGCGAGCGTGAACGGATGATCATAATCCCAGTTCATACGCTCACAGTGGTCCGCTGTGGCTGGGCAATCATCAGGTAGCCAAAAAGAATCGCCAGGACCGGACAGATCAGATTGAACAGCGCATAGGGGGCGTAGTCGAAGGTAGCCACCCCCAGTGTTGCCGCCATAAAAGCACCACAAGTATTCCAGGGCACCAGCACGGAGGTGAGTGTTGCTGAGTCCTCGAGTGTTCTCGATAAGCTCAGACGGCTCAGTCCGCGATCGTCGTACGCAGAGATAAACAATCGCCCCGGTAAGGTGATGGCGAGAAATTGATCTGCCGCTAAAATATTGGTGATGATGCCGCCTCCCACCGTTGCCAGTATCAGATCACCTGTGCGCTTCACGCCTTTTAAAACCCAGTCGAGCAGCTGTCGTAAAATACCGGTGCTATCGAGCAGCCCGCCAAAGGTCATCGCAGTAAGAATCAAGAAGATGGTATTGAGCATGCTGGCCAAGCCGCCCTTATCGAGCAATTGGCTTAATTGATCAGCGCCAATCGGTGATTGGTAGCCCGAGAAGAGTGCCATCCACAGCCCCTGTAACAGCGGTGCGGGAGATTCCGGGTGTGCGGTCAGGGCCATGCTGCGAACCACCTCGGGCTGAAAAAGCGCCCCATAAGCGGCACCACAAAAGGTACACAGTAAAATGGCAGGGTAGGCCGGGATCTTGAAGTAAATCATCGCCAGCATCAGTACCAAAGGCGACAGCACCCAAGGGGTGATGGCGAATTGGTCAGATAGTGCGGCTCGAATGCGGGTGATGTCATCGGGTGCGGCCGCGCCCTCGCTGCCAATGGCGGCAAAAAAGAGCAAGGCCAAGGCAAACGCCGGCAAAGTCGTCCACAGCATATTTTTAATATGCTCGAACAGGTCGACGCCGACGGCCGCTGCGGCAAGATTGGTCGTATCCGAAAGGGGCGAGAGCTTATCGCCGAAATATGCACCAGAGATAATAGCGCCCGCGGTAATGGCAGGGGATAACCCATAAGTCGTCGCGATACCCATGAGACCAATACCCAGTGTCCCGGCGACCGTCCATGAACTGCCCAGACTCAATGATGCTAGCGCACAAATAACAGCCGAGGCAGCATAGAAGATATCGGGATTGAGCAATTGTAGGCCGTAAAAAATCATGCCCGGTACGGTGCCACTGATAATCCAGCTACCGATTAAAGCGCCGACGGAGAGCAGGATCATCATAGGCATAATCGAGACCGTAATGGCACTGACCATACCGTCTTGAATTTGCTGCCAGCTCATGCCTCGCCACCATCCGACCAGCATGGTCGCTGCGGCTGCAACAACGAGTGCTACCTGATTGGGGCCATAGGAAGCATCAGAGCCAAACAGGGCGACCGACGCAGACAGCAACGCTACGAGCAATAAAATCGGTGCTAGCGACAGCAACATACAGTCTGGTCAGTGAGGTCGATAATAAGGTTTCGTCATCGTGATTTGGTAGGTGCCGATAATACGCTCTCGAAAGCCTCCCTCACAGTAGCTCAAATAATATCGCCACATGCGGATGAACTGGTCATCAAAGCCCATTGCGCGAACTTGATCAAGCTGACTGAGAAAAGTGTCATGCCAATCTTGTAGGGTATCGGCGTAGTCACGAGTGATATCGCGTAAACCACTGAGTTGCATATCTGTGACGTTGGCCAATGCATTGCTGATGACGCTGAGTGACGGTAGGCAGCCGCCGGGAAAGATATATCGCTTGATAAAATCAACCGAATCCCGGGCTTGCTCATAGCGTTGGTCGGTCATCGTAATCGACTGAATAACGGCTTTGCCATCGGGCTTTAACAGTCTACTCAGCGTACTAAAATAAGTGTCGTAGAACTGATGCCCCACTGCTTCGATCATTTCAATAGATACCAATTTATCAAATTGCCCCTCAAGGTCTCGATAATCATCAAAGAGAACCGTGATGCGATCCTGTAAGCCGCGCTTTTCAACAGCCTTTACGGTGTAGTCAAACTGCTCTTTGGAAATAGTGGTGGTGGTGACGCGACAGTGATAATGCTCTGCCGCGTAGATCGCCATGCCGCCCCAGCCGGTTCCAATTTCGACGAGGTGGTCCTCCGGTTTCAGTTCTAGATCTTCACAGATGAGCTGCAGCTTGTGTTGCGACGCGGCCGCCAGATCACTTTCTGGTGTTGGGAATACGGCGGCGGAATACATCATGCTAGGGTCGAGGAACAGTGAAAAAAATGCGTTTCCCAGATCGTAATGCGCAGCAATATTCTCCCGCGAGCGGGAAGCCGTATTCCTGCGGCCCCAGTGCGTTGTTTTCAGGGCGAGGCGGAGCAGCCAATTTTGTTGATCAGACATCGCCTCGAGCATCGCCATATTGCCGCTAAAGGCGCGAGTGACCGCGGTCAGGTTAGGGCTACTCCACAGGCCTTCGATGAAGGTTTCTCCTGCGGCGATGCTGCCGCCGGTCAGGATACGTCGGTAGAGGTCAAGATCGTGAACATGCACTTCAGCATGAGGGCCTGCAAGATCCGCTTTTGACCCAAATACCAGTGTCTCATCCTGCTCTACCATTGTCAGGGAGCCCACCTGAAGCTTCCCGAGTACTGTGTGTATCAGGGTTCTTGCCAGTCCCCCCTGCTTTGGCCCAAAGAGCATGGGTAGCTTGGAGATGTTCTTAACGCGATACTCGCTCATGCGGGCCCTCAGCAGACATGGTTGACGTCGAGCGTCATATTAATGGGATCTTTTTGGATGCGCATGCAGGCTGACGCCTTTCAAAAACAGGCACAAGGCCTCCCAATAGATGGCAATGACCACTTTGATTGTCATAAAGGGATAGGCAGCGATGGCTTTTATTGCTGAACGTGCATCTAGCGGCGTGGCTGAGAGCGACAGCTGGGCATCAAAGACGCGCTGGTCAGCGGCAAAGAGCGTGATCTGAATCTGCAGCGCGTCATCGGGTGCATTGCTCTGCCAGCGATAGGTCATATTCATCGGGTTAAAAGGAGATACATACAGTTTCTTTTCGAACTCTGTGGTCAGCGGTGCGTTGTCATCGGGCACCGGTAAAACATAACTATGGCGCTCACCCCAAGGGGTGTTGGTGACCTCGGCAACGAGATATTGCAGGTTCTTATTCTGTTCGCAGTAACAGTAGTACACCGCGATGGGATTGTTCTGATAGCCAAAATAGCGCCAGTTAGCGAGCAAGTAAATGGGTCCGGAGTGTCGTTCACCCGTTTCTTCAAAGATGCGATCTCGAACGGCCTCAATGAGGGGTATCTCTGCTGCACCGAGAAAATCAGTTCTGACAAAGCGAGCTGGTGCCCAGCGTTGGCTGGACCACAGTGGTAAGGTTTGCGTGAGCTGGTCCAGCGAGCCCAGCTCCACAAATGGCATAAAGACGCTGTAAGAGAAGGCGTGTTTCTTTGGGGTGTAACGGGCGTGGTGGAGCGTACCCTTATACAGTGCCGCTTTCATACAGTGCCGCTTTCACGCCGCCATCTGGCGGGCGGAGCACAGGTTCTCTGCGACGCGCAGGCCGCTAGCGAGGCCGTCCTCGTGGAAACCATTTTGCCAATAAGCGCCGCAAAACCAGGTGCCATTATGCCCATTAATATCAGCCCAGCGTTGCTGTGCTTGCATGCCCTCGAGCGTGAACTGAGGATGCGCATAATTGAATCGTCCTAGGATGCGATGTGGATTGATGGAAGCGGTGTCGTTCAAGGTGACACAAAACGTTTCCGGCGCATCAAGGCCCTGCAAAATATTCATGTTGTAGGTCACGGTGGCGCGACCATTCTCAGGTTTTAATCGATAGTTCCAGCTAGACCATGCTCGCTGAGTCTTCGGTAGCAGGCGAGTATCGGTGTGCAAAATGACTTCGTTTTCGCGATAAGGCATGGCGCCCAGAACGGCTCTTTCATGATCCGTGGGATCGCCTAGCATTTTCAGCGCTTCATCTGAATGTGTCGCGATAACCACCTCGTCAAACTCCCGCATGAGGCCGTTGGTAAATTGCACCATGACGGGTTTGCCCGGCGGCCGCATGATGCGCGACACTGGCATCCGCGTGCGGATTGAGTCGGCGACGCGCTGTGTCAGCGGCGCAAGATACTCACGGCTTCCGCCCTCTACCACACGCCATTGCGGGCGGTCTTTTAACGACAGCAGGCCGTGGTTGCGGAAAAAACGAACAAAAAACTCCAGCGGAAAATCTTGTGCATCCTCAGCGTCTGCAGACCAGATGGCTGATGTCATCGCTAACAAGTATTGACGGGCAAAATGATCGCTGAAACCGTTATTGGAGAGGTAGTCGCCCACCGTCTGATTGGGTGATAAGCGACCTGCGTCGAGGTCACTCACCGCCAGCTTGTTGAAGCGAAGAATCTCCCGAACCATGCCGAGGAAGCTGGGGGACAGTAAGTTACCTCGCTGAGCGAACAGGGTATTCAGATTATTACCGGCGTATTCTAGACCAGTCGCCTCGTCACAGACCGAGAAACCCATCGATGTTTCATGGGTTGTCACGCCTAACTCATCAAAAAGGCTGACTAAATTGGGGTAATTCCGGTCGTTGTAGACGATGAAGCCGGTATCAATGGCGAAACGCCGGGCGCCCAACTGCACGTCGTAGGTAGCCGTATGCCCACCAATGCGGTCTCGGGCCTCAAAAATGTTGACGCGATGGCCTCTTTTGGCCAGCTGATAAGCGCATCCCAGCCCGGAGATGCCCGCTCCAATGACTGCAATATTCACTGCTGACAAAACTCCGGTCATCAGGATGAGAAGAAGGTGACAGTAGTTACGGGACGCGCAGGGAGCCGGATCAGCGTCGGCGTTAATGAGTTTACTGACAAAATCTTCTCGTCAAGACGGTGTTAAGGCGGTGCGCCTGTGTGTATGCTAGCTCCTCAAATGAATAGTTGACTACTCTATGGTGGAAAAGACAAACCCAAGCGCCGCGACCGCAGCAAAGAGTGGTGGCAAGTGGAA
>CAJQKG010000130.1 GCA_905478845.1 uncultured Luminiphilus sp. | reverse complement strand
GCTCGGCTGGTTGGGGGACCGGATAGGGCGGCTGCCGATGTTTCAGTTTTCGTTGCTGGGTTCCTCAATACTAGTGGCCTTGATTAGCGTGGCGCCAGGCGTCATGGCATTGACCGTATTAAGGGGGGCCAGCATTGCCGTTGGTGGGCTGAGTTACCCGATTACCGGTGCCATTGTTACCGAGGAGATGCCTGCTCGCTTACGTGGCTTATTCATGGGGCTGCTGCAGATTGGTTATCCCCTCGGTTGGGCACTCGCGTCGCTCTGGTCGATGTGGTTGCTAACCCGTTATGGCTGGAGGCCCCTATTTTTGGTAGGCCTAATCAGTCTGCCTTTGGTGTGGGTGGTGCGGCATTATCTTCGCGAGCCTGCGCGCGCTCAGGCGGCTAAAGCTGAGCAGGCGCCGGCCGTTCTCTCCGATTTATGGGCTCCTGATATTCGCGCGCGAGCGGCCACGCTATTTTTAGCGCAGTTTTTATTTGTTTGGGCTTATGCGGCGTCGATTTTTTTGTTCCCCAGTTTTTTGCGCGACGTTCGAGGATTAGATGCCTTTAACTTCTCGCTGTTAATTGGTGCAGGCAACGGCATTGGTGTACTGGGCTACGTATTGGCGGCATGGATTGGTGAGCGAGTCTGGACGCGACGCAATACCGTAGTGCTGTGGACGTTACTCGGCTCAATCCTCTTTCAGGTATTGGTCTGGGTGCCTGAGCGCTTCGGCCATATTCTGCTGGTCTATGCCCTTATGAGCATGTTTTTTTATGGCTCAGCGGCAGTGAAGTTTGCTTACCTTGCTGAGGTATTTCCCACGCGAATCCGCGCCCTAGCGATGACCTGTTGTGGTTCCTTAGCGGTGGTGTTGGGCTCAGCAGCGGGGCCTTATAGCGTGTCATTGGCGATTGAAGCCTGGGGTTGGCATCTGGGTTATGCCGTCTTAGTCGGTGTGCCTCTGACGCTAGCGGGTCTGCTTTATCTCACCTTGGATTCCTTACCTTCTGGGCTTGAGGTGGAAGAAATTGAACGACGAATGAGTCAGGAGGCAACAGCTTAAGATGGCTAATGGATACAGAGTCAATCGCTTTGGTGGGCCGGAGGTCATGGTCTGGGAAGCGCTATCGCTGGGTGATCTTGCCCCTCAATCTGTGCGCGTTCGTGTTGAGGCCAGTGGCATCAATTTTGCGGAGGTGCGCATGCGCGCGGGTGACTACAGTGGTCAAGAGTTGCCCTTCATTATGGGAATGGAAGTGGCCGGGACCATTGAACAAGTAGGTAGCGAGGTGGTCGATTGGCAGGTGGGCGACCGGATCTTTGGGCGCGCGCGCGGTGCGCATGCTGAGGTGGTGGATTGCGACCCAAATCATCTCATGCCTTTGCCCGCCAATCTCAGTTTTGAGCAAGGGGCGGCGATCCCGGTCGGCTGGCTCACGGCGTGGCATGCGCTCTATACCGTGGGAGGCATGAAAGCGGGAGATCGCGTTTTGATCGAGGCAGTGGGAGGCAGCGTAGGGAGCGCTGCACTCGCCTTGGCAAAGCAGGCGGGGTGTTGGACGCTGGGTACCGCAAGCCGAGACGACAAGTTGACCCGTGCCACCGCAAACGGCTGTGATGCAGTGGTCAATTACACCCAAGCATCCGTGTCGGAGTCCGTGGTTGATCTCACCAATGGCGAAGGAATGGATATTGGTCTCATGACCATCGGCGACGCGACCGCCGATCAACTCATTGACGCAATGGGTATGGATGGGCGTGTGGTCATGTTTGGCAGCACGGGGGGGCGCGACATCACCTTTAACTTGAGAATTGGCATACTCAATATTCAGCTGCTGTCGATGAGCATCTCAACTAGCCCCGCCTTTATGACGCAAACGATGCCCGATTTTCGCCAACACGCGTTGCCCTTGTTTGCCAGTGGAGAACTCACGCCGTGCGTGGATACCGTACTGCCGATGTCTGAGCTGCGGCGCGCTCACGAAATGGTGGATGAGCGCAAACACTTTGGCAAAGTCATCTTGGTGAACGATTAGAGGCTGAGGTATCAGTGCAATAGCACCATAACCATCCATCGCAAGGCAAAAAGGTAGCCATCGACCATGACAAGACACGTTATTTTATTTCGACCTTTAGTCACTACCCTCATCGGCTGCGTGGTCATTGCCATCACAGCGATCGCACCAGCGATGGCGGTGGAGCCGATTACAGAGAAGCCTTGGCGCGAAGCGGTCGTGAGTGTGACCGATCTGGATGTCACAGCACGATTTTTTACGGAGATTGGTGGCTATGAAACCCTTGATCGCGGTCCCTTATCGGCGTCGGCGATTGCCGCCTGGGGGTTACCTACCGCGGCCAGCGGGCACTATCGGTTACTGCGCGCCCCCATGGGGGGTGACTTCGGGCAGATTCGGTTGGTGACTTTTGACGCGGCGGGACGGCGCGAGCCGATGCGCCCAGGGTCGCGCGCCTGGGACACGGGTTGCTACTTCAGCATGATGATCCGGGTGAAGAATATGCAGTCGATTTACGACGATGCCATTCGTCTGGGTTGGTGGACCGAGACGCCCATTACCGCACTGCAATTTGGCGAATCTGATCTGCGTGTGGTGATTTATCGGGGTCCTGATGGCGTGCAGGTTCAGACTTATGATCGTTTGAGTCCGCCCTTGCCTGAGACCATTCCCGACTTCGAGCGCATGACGGCTCCTTTTAATATGATGCAAATGGTGGCAGACCGCGATGTCGCCTATGACTTTTTCACGCAGGTGCTGGGGTTTGATACCTTCTATAAAGGCAAGCCTTACACCGCCAAGACACCGACGCCAACCCCTATTGGTATTCCCCTGAGTCTGACTACCTCCGTCCCGTATCGCGCAGGTATTGTCTATCCGGTTGCGGGGGAGTTTGGGCGTATGGAAATGATTGAGGTAATGGGGCTCGATGGTTTCGATTACGCTGATCAATGCGACGCGCCTAATTTGGGTATTCTGGCGGTACGTTATCCGGTCGCGGATATTGAGCGAGCCAAAAGCCAAGTGCTGGCGCGTGGCGGTGCTATCTCCCGCGACATCGCCACCGTGTCGCTGGGTGGGGTGGGTACCGTCGAGTTGTTCTCACTGAAAACACCCGATGGGGCGATTATGCAGTTCTTTAGCGAGCCTGCTGCTCAGTGAGTCAAGCGCCGCCAGTGCCCACAATCGGGACTGGCGCTAGAACCCTCGTTGCCGTTTTTTTGCTGGCAGGGCTTGTCTCTGGGCTCGTCATCGCGAACGAGACCGCGCGTATCAAGCGTATTTCATTCATGACACCTGATATCGACCGGTCGATTCAATTTTTTACCGAGGTCGTTGGCTTTAGTCTGGATTTTGAGGGGACGCTGCCCCCCAACGGCGAGCCCTTTTTGGGCGAGGTATTCAATATCGACGCCTCTGTGCCAATCAGACGCGCGTTACTGTCGACCTCGCGAGAGCCAAGAGGGCTATTCTTGATTGAGCATCCTAATGCTCCCCCTCCCAATGCCTCATTACCGACGGCAATAGTGACCGTGATACAGGTGGATGATTTATCGGCAACGGTGGCTCGTGCGGCGCGATTCGGCGCATCGACAAGTGATACGGTCAGCGATGTCACTCCTGAGGGGGCGACCTTTCGTGAGGCAATGATAACGAGCCCGGGTGGCCACGCGATTTTGGTTTATCAAATTGGTATTGCCGCGAAGTAGTCAGTAAGTTATTCCTGGTAGTACTCGCGGTACCAAGTGACGAACTGCTCAAGCCCATCGGCAAGCGATGTTGAAGGCCTGAAGCCAACCAGTGATCTTGCCGACTCGATATCAGCGGCGGTGCGGTGAACATCCCCGGGCTGCATCTCCACAAAAAGCTTATTGGCTTCTCTTCCGAGCAATCGCTCGAGCGTGGCGATGAAATCACCGAGTGCGACGGGCTCATGATTGCCCAAATTCAAAAGACGAAAGGGGGTTGGTAACTCCGTTGGCGGCGCCTCCGCCACTGCGAGTACGCCCGCGACAATATCATCGATATAGGTGAAGTCACGCTCTAGATGGCCGTGATTAAAAACGCGAATAGGGCTGCCTGCCAGTATGGCTCGAGTAAAACTGAAATACGCCATATCCGGTCGACCCGCGGGGCCGTAGACGGTAAAAAACCTCAGCCCGGTGGTG
>CAJQKG010000129.1 GCA_905478845.1 uncultured Luminiphilus sp. | reverse complement strand
ATGATCAGGGTCTGGCTCGGCAGAAGATTCCAGAGCGGCTAGAAGTGGTGGAGGATTTGCCGCGGACCCCAAGTGGTAAAGTCCGAAAGGATCGATTGCGAGTGCAGTTGCGAGATCAGTAAAGAGGGCGGCAGGGGTGTTTATGGCGTCGTGCTAAGAGTCTTTGTTCATCTCACGCACATCATCCATCTCTCACAGTAACTGCCACGGCACTGTCGTGATGAACCTCGAGTCTGGAGGGTTGTGTTGCGCGCACCCGCTAGGTATGCAGCGGCGCTTTCCCAGTGGCCGACGTCGTCTCGCTCAGGCCAGATGGATAAATTAGCACTTCTGACGGGATTTTTTGAACTCTTTCCAGTCACCGCCGACTACAGTATCAAGTCAACTGCGAAATACCGAGAAAGTAAGTACAGAATAGCTAACGAATAACGAAATGGCCGGCTTGCTGGCTTACTGTGTTCGCTTGCCCCCCCGTCGGGTTGCAAGGGCCGTGGCAGGTGTGGGTTTCACTCTGGAGTGTCCCCCGCGGCAGCGAAGACGGATTCCACCGCGAGGACGACGACGCTCGTTAAGTCGTAGCCTAAAGTCTTAGAGGGCGGTGCAAAAGTAGGACGTTGCTCTACGGCGCTGCTTGCTTTGTATGCTCCGTTGCCGACTCAGCGTTGGCACGCTCTGTCCACCGATGCATTTGGTGAATAGTGGTTCGGTCGATCTTTCCTTGCTCTTGCTGGCCATCGCACGCCCACGCCAAATTAGCGTCCGCATGTCGTTGCTCATCTGCTCGGACTCTCACAATGAGATCAGCCAGTCTGGCTTCCTGTTGTAAGCCGTAGTAATCGATCGCGAGTTGGGGTGCCGCAATGTTCTCTACCTCTCCGTCTTCGATAAGCGCCAGGTAGCTGGTATAGCTGCGGACCGCTTCCTCTTCGAAGTAGTGAATCATCTTGTGTGCGGTCTTTGGCGCGATGACATAGAGCAAGAAGTAATAATTCCAAAAGACCAGCTGGGCAATCAGTATGAGTGTGCGCTCTAACCGGCTGGGCTTTGCTATCTCGATGAAAAACATCAAATGCATGCGTTCGTTTTCGGCTTCAGCCAATAATTCTCGTATGAGAGGCCCGTACCCCGTCTTCATGCTACGAAGGCTTTTAAGATGGATCCACATGCCCGCAACCATGCCGGGCACGCCCGCAATGGTCTCGAGCACGACAGCGCGGTGCCCATAACGTTTGGCGAAGAAGGTGTCAGCAAAAAAGCGAAAAAACGCTGTTTGGCTTCGTGCAAAAAAATCTGATACCGAATCCATTGTCCTGGCTACCTATCTGATGGTGGTGCGGGTTGGCTACCGCGTCCGAATGAACCTGTGGTGAGCTCACTGCGACTCACCCCAAACCCCACCCCCACAGTAGCAAACTTTTCAGCTGATTCACTTGCCTAGCGTTCGTGCTGCGGCATTGAGCCGCACTGGGCCCTCGGGGCCCCCGTAGAGACGCTCACAAGTCGCTGAGCCCGATCGCTGTTGTACCAATGCCTCAGAGTCGTCGTGATCTGGCGGACTGACTCACGGTTCAGGGGCGAGGCTTACCGCCACGTCGGGAGGCACGTGTAAAAAACAGGAAACGCTCATGAAGGTTAATGGCCCAGAACGTGTCTCAAGGCGGTCAAGCATTGTTGAACGTTGACGCGGCTGCTGGCGTGGCCCATCAAACCAATACGCCATTGCTTGCCCGCTAATTCGCCAAGGCCCGCGCCAATTTCTAGATTAAATTCGTGTAACAGGCGGCTCCGAACCGTTGCATCGTCAATGCCGCTGGGTATGCAGACGGCGTTAAGTTGGGGTAATCGCCATTCTGGCGACACCGCCATGCTTAATCCCATCGCCTCTAACCCGGACACCAGTTCAAGATGATTTGCTCGATGCCGGGCAAAGCTGGCTTCGAGGCCCTCTTCTTGCAGGATCAGGAGTGATTCATGCACTGCATAGAGCGCATTAACGGGCGCCGTGTGATGGTAAGCCCGCTTGCTGTTGCCGCCCCAGTAACCCATGACAAGTTGCATATCGAGAAACCAGCTTTGCACCTTACTCCCTCGATTTTGAATGCGGTCAACCGCCTTCGGACTGAATGTCATCGGCGACAGGCCCGGTACACAGGAGAGGCATTTCTGAGTGCCGGAATACACCGCGTCGGCGCCCCAGTCGTCAACGCGCAGATCGATGCCGCCTAAGCTGGTCACGGTATCGACGACGGTTAATGCCTCGTAGCGTTGTGCAAGCTGACACAAAGTTTTGGCGTCGCTGCGCACGCCGGTGGAGGTTTCGGCGTGGACAAAGGCCAGTAAATTGGCGTCGGGATGCGCTTCAAAGGCTTCCTCTACCTTTTGTGGGTCAACTGGGTCACCCCAGCGATCTTGCACCATCACCGCATGAGCGCCGCAACGCTCAACGTTCTCTTTCATGCGGCCACCGAATACGCCGTTTTGACAGACGATCACGGTGTCACCCGGGGAGACCAAGTTGACAAAGGCCGCTTCCATGCCGGCGGAGCCCGGGGCGGAGAGGGGAATGGTGAGTTCGTTTTGGGTTTTAAAGGCGTATTGCAGTAGCTGCTTGATGTCATCCATCAGCTCTATAAACAGTGGGTCAAGGTGCCCGATGGTGGGCCGTCCTAACGCTCCTAAGACCCTTGCTGATACGTCTGAGGGCCCCGGCCCCATTAAAATGCGTTGTGGGGGGTGAAAACTGTGGCTCATAGCTTATCCGTGTCGAGACATCGAGAAAATGATGCGCCGCATGGTGCCTAATTTAAGCAGGATTGCCAACCCACTGGGCGCATGCTGACGCAGGATAGGATTCATAACGGTGCCGCGGGAGTTCCCCTCGACTAGCGACGACAAGTCTTGCGAGTTCGCGCACTATTCAGGGACTGCCTGCGCAGGGGGAGGTAGGAGCCAAATGCAGGAGGAGGAGTAAAAGCCCCTTCAAAGCGACCCATGGGGTACTTCTCCGGGGCGAGAGACGAACTTATGATTCGTAAGTAGATACGTTATTTGTCCCAACTGGATCACAGGTTACCGGGACAGCATGCGTTACCCTAACACCGTAAGGTGAGTCAGCCGCCTGCCCGAACAGCGGGAGCTGCCTCGAGTGGCTGCCGGGCGATACAGTGGTCGTCTGGTGATTCAAAAGTGGTATTTCAGCAGCACACTCAGGGCGTGCTGATCAGTATCGAAAGCGGCCGTATTAGCGATGCCAAACTTATTGGACCAAAAGTAATATTCGAGACCGACATAAAAGCGTGTGTCGGGTCGATGCAGCAGCTTGCCAAGGTTGTACTTAAGTTGAGGGTTGATTTGCAGGTTTTTTGAGTACCCCGACTCGTCAGTTGCAAACACCCAATCAATAAAGCCATCCAGTACCACCTCAGATCGCCCAGCGGGCCAGGTAAGTGAGAAACTGGGCGTGAGCTGCCAGCCCTCTGACGACGTGTTAACGACGCTGTTGAGGCTCTCGCGGCGGGTCAGGCTGAGCTGAAAAAAGTCAAAACCGGGTATTAAAAGATCGATCGAGGGGCCGAGCAAGAGCATTTCTGCAGTCTCGCTGCCAAATTCCAAGTTGGTTGTCAGCAGTACATCTGTGATGGGGCCAAAGGTGATCGGAGTTGAAGCTATTTTGTTGTGGGACCACCGTATGGCGACTTCACCATAGAGTCCCGCCGAGCGATCAACGTGTGGGTATTGGCTCGCTTCTATGAAGGCAAAGCTGTCGCCAGTCGACAGCGCGCTGGTGTGCTCCAGAGTGAGCGCATTCTGCTCTGCTGGATCCACTTTGAAATGATGCCCCTGTGTGAGCGTGGCGCTCAGGTCCTGCCAAAGTACAGCGGTATCGGCCTTGCTCCAGAGCGCGACAAATAGCAATGGGAGAAGCGATAGGGGCTTCAAGAATCGGGCTCGAGTCATTGATGGTCGAGAAAGGAAGGCTCGAGCAGTGCTTTGGCGGGTGAATGCTGGAGGTGTGCGCTTTCGTGTGGGCATGGCATGGGCTTGTCTTATCAGGCGGATGAGTGCTGTCTGCGGCAATTTTTAACGACCACGTTAGGCGTTCTCAGGCGTCGTGACCAGCTGAGATGCTCACAAAATAGCGGTCACGAATTTTAGGTTTGGCGTTGCGCCAGATCACTCATCACTCCTGCTTTTCCTGATGCGTCGATGCACTGGGTGAGTGAGTGGACTCACCCCGCGATTTGATCCACGCTTTGTAACGGCCAAGGCTCCGGAGAAACCAGACAACCGCCACCACCATGACGATGCTGAATAAAATGGCAAACAGTTCGCTTGAAATTTGCATGATTTTCCCTTTGTCTTGTGTGTGCTGTGGTGCACGCAAGGACAGTCTACTGCCACGGTGACCGCCGCGTTAGTCAATTTTTTAAACTACCTTCTCAGTTAAAATTGGTGGACCCGTCAGTTCACGGTCCAATGGTCTTCATCATTCCAGTGCCACGTCAATTACGGGGATGCGCCTGAAGGTGATGAGACATCACTTAAAAATGGGAGGCGCCAAGGCCGATACCGCCATCAACCTCCAGTGCCACGCCGGTTACCCATTCGGCGGTGACGAGGTATTCAATGCCTTCAGCAACTTCCGTGCCGGTCCCAATTCGACCGAGTGCATGAAGCCCGGCAACGGCATCGTAGCGGTCCTTCGCTTCGGCCTCGGTGAATAATCCGGCCCGCAGATTCAGCTCTGTAGAGACTGCGCCCGGTAGAATGCAACCCACTCGAATTTGTCGTGGCCCGAGCTCCGCCGCCATCACTTTGGTGAGTCCCTCAAGTGCAGCTTTTGTCGTCGCGTAAGGTGACGCCCCGGGAAAGGCGCGGCGCGTATGAGTGGATCCGATGAACACAATGGCACCATCGGTTGCATCGAGATGCGGCACTGCCAGGCTCGACAGCATCATGGCTGAGATCACATTCGTATTAAACGCATCACTCAGGTGCGCTTCGGTGTAGCCATCTACGGGTTGCCGGTACATATTGGCCGCATTGTTGATGAGGGCGTCGAGCTTCCCACCACCATGTGCGAGTGCGACTTCAACCATGTTGACGCGATCAGATTGTTGACACACATCACCCTGAACAATGCGGCAGTTATCCCCCAGCTGAGCCTGCACGGCCTCCAGCTTATCGATTCGCCGTCCGCTAATAGTGACGAGCGCACCTTGCTCACAGAACCGCTGAGCACAGTCGGCACCAATACCGGAGCCGCCGCCCGTGATCAGAACTGACATGCCTTGTAACGACCTCATACCCGCAGCCCCGCTTGTTTCATCATTGGCAATAGCGTCTCATTGAATTGGTTGAGCCCCTCTTCGTAATTCACCCAGCTTAGCGTAATGCCATCGAGTCCCGCATTTGAAAAGGCCAGCATGCCGTCGATGATCTGTTCAGCTGTGCCGACGAGTGGGATGGCGCCGTAACCGGCGATGAGGTTTGCTGCCATTGATTCCCAGCCGTCGCCCAGCGCGCTTTGAGAGTTGGGGATTAGCACGTCCAGCAGATTACGGACGCCTTCCCAGTCGCCACGATCATAGACATATTCCTGCACAAACTCTCGGGCCTCTTTTTCCGTTTCTCGACAAACAATGTACGCCTGCCCAAAAACCTGCATGTCTCGTTGATATTTTTCCTTGGCTAGTCGTCTGCCGTTACTCGCAACCTCGCCTGCGCTTGCGACGTCTTTTGCGACGACAAAATTAAAGTCTGCATGGGCCGCGGCAAACTCCTGGCCCCGAGCACTGTTGCCGGCACTCATCAAGGCGGGCCAAGGCCGTTGCAGTGGCTTGGGTTCCGAGTAGCAAGCGGGCGACTGAAAATGTGGGCCGTCGTAATCAAACTCACCGTCTACGGTCCATAGTTCCTTGCACAACGAAATCCAGTCGTCCGCCACGTCGTAGCGAATGTCGTGCTCTTTTTGGGGAACGCCAAACATGGCAATTTCCCGCTCATTCCATCCCGCGACAATATTCAGACCAAATCGGCCGCCCGAAATATGATCAATCGTTGCCACCTCCTTAGCGGCCCGAATGGGATGGACGGTTGGCACATGAAATGTCGCGAAAATGCTAATGTCTTCGGTCTTAGCCGCGAGCCCTGCTGCCCAGGTAAAGGTTTCAAAATTGCGGTGATTAAAATTGACCTTGCCACCCATGCCTTTCCAGCGGGCAACCGGGATAATGGCCTCGATACCCGCTGCCTCTGCCAGTTGCGCGACCCTAACGGATTCTTGCCAGTCGACCTTGAGCGTATCAGGCCGGTCGGTCATAGAGCATCCACTGCTCACGTTGAGACCGAATACGCCCAGCTTGAGCTTGTGGGGGCTGCTTTTCAGGGGGTGAATCGGGGATGATGCAGTCATAGGAGAGGCTCTTTGGGAGTTGACTCAGGCTTCAGTGTCGCAGACTGCAGTGAACTTTCACAGCAGTCTTACGAAAATAAAAAACCCATAAAAAACAATATTTTCAGATTAATTTTTTGCGTCACTTGTCATGATATTACTGATTCGACACAGCGGATGTGATGCGGACAATGTCAGAACGTAGCGCAGCGCGGCGCGCCAAACCAGTGAGCGATCTCTTGCGTAATAAGAATACTGACAACGAGAGAACGCATGATTAACTTAAAACAGTTCCACAATATTATTCCCGTAGACCAGTGCAGCAGAAGCCAGTTTGCGGCGCAGCGAGACAAGCTTGCGAAGCGCATGCGCACTGCAGGTCATGAGGCTGTGACGGTGGCCAGTCGGTCCTCTGAGGCGGCGCGGCGAGATGAAGTGTCGCTAGAGCGGGACATTGAGCTACGTTTACAGCGGCTGATCGTGCGAGCTAAAGGCATTGTGTCGGAAGAGATGCTGGTCCGGCATCAGCGAGAAATCCCCGTCGACGAAATTCCGGACTACGCGGTCACCCATTTACTGGCTCAATTGGGTGAGCAGGAGTTGTCGGTTTAGCGCCATCAGCACACTGTCGGTTCGCTCATTTTCTTGTTGACTCCTCCTCCTTGTAATTCCGTAGTACGGGAACGCCCTGGTGGCGGCAATGCGGCACAGGCATGATGCTGTCCTGAATAGCCGAGAGCGCACA